>DATEUK010000020.1:0-15492 GCA_035283165.1 Thermoplasmata archaeon | reverse complement strand
GACGGTCATTGGAACTACTCGAGCGGCCGACCCGGTGGCGCGCTCCAGGGGATGTGGGCCGCGACGTCGGACGAGGGCGGCGGATTCCGGGGCCACGGGATCGCGGCGCCCACGCTCGCCCCGGTCGACTGGGACGGCTTTGTGCAAACGACGGACGGGGCGGTGCGCCTCGTTCGGACCGTCCGCTGGGAGACGGGCGGGGACCGGCGGATGGGCGGAGACGATCTCGTGTACCGCCAGACGGACCGCCAGACGGTCGAGTGGAGGTCCCTGACGACCGTGAACTGGGACGGTATCGTCTTCGCGCTGCAAATCCCGAGGACGGATCCTGCGGCGCACGTGACGCTTCACACGGATCAGGTCTCGTTCATCTGGGAGGCGTCCGAACTGATCGGCCTCCGCCACCGCGAGACCGTCGACCGCGCGGGACACGCAATCGAGATCCACGGCTTCCCCCTCGAGCGGCACGAGGGACGGGACGTCGCGCGCATCAGGGTCGGTGCCCGCTGGGGATACCTCGACCGCAACGGGACGGACGACGCCTCGCGCGACGCGACGGACTGGAGCGGCGGGGCGCGGATCTCCGAGGGCGGGATCGCCCGGGAGCGCGCGATCTCCTTCGAGCGCGGGGACGCCCTCCTCCCGCGGGAGAACCGCCAGGCCGTGCGGTGGGCGAGCCACACGACGTCGGGCTGGGACGGCGTCCTCATGGTCGTCCTCGTCCCCGTCGACCGCCTCGAGCATGCGGAGTTCACGCTCCACGCGGGCGCGTTCTCCATGACGTTCACCCTGCGAGAGCTCCTCGGTCACCACGTGTTCGACGTGGACGACGCCGGGCACCAGGTCGAGATCCGCGCCGGACGGGCCTGAGCGCCGCACCGTCCCGCGGCAGACGTTCGGACGGGGAAGGGTTAAACGGGTTCCCGGGAATGAGGTTCTGAGTCGGGGGCAGGGGGAGGAGGAATCGCCGTGCGGATGCCCGAGGTGGCCGTAGCGCTTGGGCTCGCCGCCGTCCTGCTCGCATCCTCTCTGTCGCTCCCGGAAACTGCTCCCTTGGCGCCCCCCTCCCCGCCGACATCCCTCGGGGATCCCTCGCCGGAGCCCACGCAGGCGACGTACTGCGTGACCCAAGGCGCGACCTCATACGACGTAGCCCCCGTCACGGAGAGCGAGTCCGCGATCTCCTACTATGACTACTACAGCGTGAGCGCGCATACGCCTTTCGTCGAGGCGTACGTGTCCGTGCTCTTCCTGTACAAGGACGCGACGACGGGGAACACATACCTCATGTTTCATTTCAACATCGACAACGGCGGCACCCCCGACGCGGAGACGGACGTGACGATCGTCGGAATCCCCTCGGGGGCAGGCGTCGTCTTCTCGGACGATCCGGGCGAGTTCTCCCTGAGCCGGACCCCCCAGGGGCAATTCCACTATTTCACGAACACGGACGGCGGCATCCTCGGGCCGCTGCCGACGAGCTCGTGGACGATGAACCTCACCGTGACGCACTTCGGCGTGGACCCGATGCAGTCCCAGCGATGGATCGACGGGGACGGAACGGAACTCGCGTTGTCCCTGAGCGGGGTCGTCCGCGTGTCAAACGACTGCAACGAGGCGCCGACCGCGAGCCCCGGCGGTCCGTACTCCGGCGATGAGGGTTCTCCGATCACGTTCGACGCAGGGAGCAGCACGGACCCCGACGGCGACGCGCTCACGTACCGGTGGGACTTCGACGGCGATGGCGCCTGGGACACCGCTTCCTCGTCGGACCCGACCGCCACGCACACGTTCGGGGACGACTGGTCCGGCTCCGCGACGGTCGAGGTGAGCGACGGGGACTTGACCGACGTCGCGACGGCCGCGGTGACGGTGGCGAACGTCGCCCCGACGATCGCGTTCACCTCGATCCCGGCGGGAGACGAGGGGCAGTCCCTCGCGTTCGAAGTGCAGGTCACGGATCCCGGGAGCGACGACCTCGCCGTGGTCTGGTCCGGAGGATGCGCGGGCTGGTCCGCGGCTACTCTCTATCCGAACGACCCGTCCGTGGTCCCTGACCCCGACCCGAGTCCCGACGTGCATGCCCGGGATGTCGTGGACGCGCAGACGCCGGTGTGCGGCGACGACGGAACCTTCGATTGGACCGTCAAGGCCGGGGACGACGACGACGGCGTCACGACGTCGGCGGGCACGTTCCTCGTGTCGAACCTCGCTCCCGTCCTGACGGTCCTGCCGCCGACGTTCCTGGCCGTCGATGAGGGCCTCGCATGGACGCTCACCGCCACGGCGCTGGATCCCGGGAGCGACGACCTGACGTTCACGTGGACGTGGGAGCTCGGGCCCACGGAATCCACGACCTACTACAACGACGGCGTGGGCGCGGACCCCGATCCGTCCCCCAGCGGTAGCTTCCCGTTCACCGCCTCGGATCCCTCGTCGCACACGTACGGGGACAACAGCCGGTACGCGGTCACCCTCCGCGTTGAGGACGACGACGGCGGAGCCGTGGCGGTCACGACGACGTTCTCCGTCGACAACTTGCCGCCGACGTACACGATCGAGTATTGTCCCTGGATCGTTGGATGCGACTCCGTTCGCGACGAAGGAGGACTCACGGATTATCGGGTCCCCGCCGAGGACCCTGGCAGTGACGACCTCACGTTCACGTGGGCGTGGGGCGACGGAGCCCCGGACGACGTCGCGACGCACTTCAATGACGGCGTCGGCCCGGATCCCCCTATGTCCCCGAACGGCACCTTCCCCTTCAGCGCCTTCGAGGTGCGCCCCCACGCGTATGGGGACAACGGCGATTACCTCATCCACGTGGACACGGAGGACGACGATGGCGGCGCGACCTTCATCGAGGCGATCGTGACGATCCTCAACGTGCCGCCGACGTTGGCAGTGTCGGATGCCCAGGTAGACGAGGCCGCGACGATTTCCTTTGTCGCTGCGTTCTCCGACCCCGGATTCGACTTCGATCCCGCCGGCACGCGCGAGGACTTCACCGCCATGATCGACTGGGGCGACGGCTCCGTGGAGCCGGTGGCGGTTACGGAGGTTCCGGGAAGCCCCGGCGTCCCGACAACCGGATCGTTGGCGGCGGATCACGTTTACGGGGACAACGGTGCGTTCCTCGTCACCATCGAGGTGTGCGACGACGATGGCGGCTGCGGTGTCGCTACCGCCACGATCACGGTGTTCAACGTCGCGCCCCCCTCTTCCATCGACGAGGCGACGCAAGAGCAGCACCGCCATCTCCCCGCGGGCCACTTCTACCCGCTCGACCCGATCACGTTCAACGGCTCCGCGGTCGACGTGGGCAGCGACGACCTCACGTTCTCATGGGACTTCGGCGATGGCACCGTCATCGCGGGCGGCACGGACTTCAACGACGGCGTCGGCCCCGACCCGCTGCCCAGCCCCGGCGGCACCTTCCCCTTCGCCGCCGCGGATGGAATCGAGCACGCGTACGCGCTGCCCGGCGACTACGTCGTCACGCTGACGGTGACGGACGACGACGGCGGGTTCTCTCAGGCGACGTCCTCAATCCACGTCACCTCCGCCCTCGATTTGAAGACCGAAGCGACCGAGCGGATCCGCGACCTCAAACGGCAGGCAATCGACCGGGGGGACTGGCGGTTCGTCCGGAACCTCGACGACGCGGAACGTTTCGTCTGGATGAGCCTGGGGTATGCGGACCCGTTCCGGCCGACCGCGATCACCGCCATTCCCGATGTGGACGTCTCCGTGGCGAAGAACGCGGGCGACCGCATCGATCTTGTGCTTGGGCCCTCGTGGACGGACCTAGGGACATACCAGTCGTTCCGCATCACGTGGGGGAACGGCGTCGTCACGACCGTGGACCTGCCCGACAACTGGCCGACGAAGCGCCTCCGCTACGAGGACGCCCTGTGGATCGACGCGTGGGAGCAAGACTTGGCGGTGGAGTCGAAGCGGGACAAGCAGACGGGACAGGTGACGCTGAAGGTCCACGCGCACGACGCTAGCCTCGGGTTCTCCCTCTCCCTCGACGCGGACCCCGTCGCCGACCTCGCGTTCGCGTACGAGGTCCGGCCGTGGTGGATTGACGGGGCCCACCTCGACCCCGCGCTCGGGGCGAACGTCTTCCTCTGCGAGCGCGCCGCGGTGGACCGCCTCGTCAAACTCGTCGTGGACGATGGTGACGATGATGATGACGACGATGACGACGAGGACGGGGACCGCGAGCGCGGCGGGATGGGGTTCCTCGGCGATGATGACGAGGGTTATGGCGGCGACGACGATGACGATGATGGTCGCGGCAACTGCCGCTGCGGCGGTGATGACGGTGATGATGACGGGGATGATGACGACGAAGATGACCGCGACTGTCGCGACGAGGATAACGAGGACGGAGATGATGACGACGATGGCGGCGGGGACGATGACGACGAGGACGGGGACGGCAGGCGCGGAGGCATGGGCATCCTTGGCGGGGACGACGACGATGATGATGATGATGACGAGGAAGACGAGGGGGGCTGCGACTGCGGCGGCGGTGACGAGGACGACGACGAGGAGGACGAGGATGACGATGAATCCGGTCCTCGAACCGTGCAATGTCGCCTCAAGACCTCCCGTTGGACGGACGCCGAGCGCGCGCAGCTCGACGCGGAGTGCGACCTGATCGCGAACCTCCTCGTGAAGGCGGACGAGATGCTCGCGCGCGTCGCGCTGGAGGAGGCGAGGGAGACGCCCGTCCACGATCCGGACAACCAGGGGAAGGTCGACCGCGAGATTCGAGAGGCGGAGAGAGACCTCTCGGACATGGACCGGGACTGGGGCATGTTGGAGTACGAGGACGCGATCTGCGACTCCCTCGGCGCCTGGTCGCACGCGCAACGGGCGGTCCGGTTCGCGGGACGATGAGTCCAATCATCAAATAGGGACGTCCGGATACCGGCCGTAACCCTCATGCCAGAAGTCAGCGCGGAATGGACCGCGGAACTGAAGAAGGGGTCGATCCAACTGTGCCTGCTCGCGCTCCTGACCGGGGAACCGAAGTACGGGTTCCAGCTGATCAAGGAGCTCCGGGAGCGGTCCGACGGGTTCTTCGACGTCAAGGAGGGGACGCTGTACCCCGCGCTCCGGCGGCTCGAGGAACGGGGGTTCGTGAAGAGCGAATGGGTCGAGCGGGACGCGGGCGTGCCGCGGAAGTACTACACGCTCACGGACCGCGGGCGGTCCGCCCTCGCCGAGGCGACGCGGGTGTGGGGTGAGATGGCGACGAGCGTCGACCGGATCCTGAGGCGGGGCCGATGAGCGGCATCGAGGAGTACCTCCGGCGCGTGGCGCGCGGGTTGGCGGGGATGGACCCGAGGGTGCGCGAGGACGTGCTCCGCGAGCTTCGGTCCCACCTCCAGGACTCGGCGGCGGAGATGGAGGAGGCCCGCGCGGTGTCCTCCGCGGAACCGCCGGGGGCGCTCGCCCGCCGGTACAAGGAGATGTACGGTTACGGAAAGACGTACCAGGGCCTGTTCGTCGCGCTGTCCGCGGTCCTGGCGGTGTTCACGTTGCCCCTCTTCCTGTTCCTCGGCGAAGGCACGCTCGCGATCGGCGCCTCCCTCGCGTTCCTGGGGATCCTCGTCGCGTACTTGATGTGGGTCGCCGTCGCCGCGGGATCGGTCGCTGGCCTCTTGGCCGGAGCCGCCGCGTGCATAACCCGCTTCGCTGCGTTGGCGGCGCTCGGTGCCGTCGCGGGGGCGGTCGTAGAAGGCGCGGGCGGGTGGGTCCTCTTCACCGCTACCTCGCTCCTGTTGATCGTCCTCGGGTGGCTCCCCGGCCGGGCCCGGGAGAAGTGGGGCAAGCGCGACGTCAGCCTTTGAGGCTCCGGCGGTAGTCCTCCACGATCCGCGAGTGATCGAAGGCGAGCCGGGGCACGCGCGTAAGTGGAACCAGTTTGGCGTCCGATGCATCCGTGCCGGCTTTCAATCGTCCGCCGATTGAGTTCAACACGTAAGCGATGGAGATCGTGTGGCCCCGCGGGTCCCGATCCGGATCCCCGTACACGCCCAGGAGTCGGACGGTCTCTGCGACGAGCCCGGTCTCCTCGCGGACCTCCCGCTCGACCGCGTCCTCCAGGCGTTCGCGGAACTCGACCCCGCCTCCGGGGAGCGCGTACTGCCCCAGGAACGGTGGCGTCCCCCGCTTCACGAGGACGAGCTTCCCACGATGGAGAACAATCGCATCCACCGCCACACGCGGGACCGCCACGACCTCACTCCAGGCCCGGCGTCCGGATCCCCTTTTCCTTGGCGAACGCGACCGCCTCCGGGTACCCCGCGTCCGCGTGGCGCACGACGCCGAGGCCCGGGTCCGTCGTCAGCACCCGCTCGATCCGCTTCTTGGCGGCGTTCGTCCCGTCGCAGACGACGAGCGCGCCCGCGTGCGTGCTGTATCCGATCCCCACGCCGCCACCGTTGTGCACGGCCACGAGATCAGCGCCCGCCGCCGTGTTGAGGAGCGCGTTCAGGATCGGCCAATCCGCGATCGCGTCGCTCCCGTCCCGCATCCCCTCCGTCTCCCGGTAGGGTGAGGCCACGCTCCCCGCGTCCAAGTGGTCTCGAGTGATCACGATCGGGCCCGTGAGCGTCCCGTCCTTCACCAGCCCGTTGATGATCGTCCCGAACTTCGCGCGCTCGCCGTACCCGAGCCAGCACACGCGCGCGGGAAGCCCCTCCCACGGGAGGAACCGCTCCGCCTTCTCGATCCAGTTCACAAGCTGGCCGTTCGTTCGGAACGTCCGCGTGACGACCTTGTCCGTCTCTAGGATGTCGTTCGGCTCCCCCGTCACGGCGACCCACCGGAACGGCCCGCGGCCCTCCGCGAACATTGGGCGGATGTACAGGGGCACGAAGCCCTGGAACGCGAACGCGTTTTCGACGCCCGCCTCCTTCGCGTGCGCGCGGATGCCGTTCCCATACTCGAACACGATCGAGCCGCGTTCCTGGAACTTGACCATCGACCGCACGTGGACGGCGATCGACGCGAGCGCGCGCTTGCGATACGTCGCGGGATCCGATGCCCGCAGTTCTTCGGCCTCGGCGACGGACAGTCCCTGGGGGATGTAGCCGCCGAGCGGGTCGTGAGCGCTCGTCTGGTCCGTCACGATGTCCGGGACGATGCCGCGCCCCAGGATTTCCGGGAGGACGTCTGCGCAATTCCCGAGGAGGCCGACCGTCTCCGCGCGGCCGCCCGCCCTGGCGGCGTTGACGATTGCCAGGGCCTCCCCGAGGTCTCGCGCGGCGTGGTCCACGTACGTCTTTTCCCGGCGGCGTTGGATCCGGGACTCGTCGACCTCCACCGCCAGGCAGACGCCACCGTTCATCTTCACCGCCAACGGCTGCGCGCCGCCCATCCCGCCGAGGCCCCCGGTGAGGACGAGCCGACCTTTCAGACTCCCGCCGAAGTTCTGGCGGGCGCACGCGGCGAACGTCTCGTACGTCCCCTGGACGATCCCCTGGGAGCCGATGTAGGACCACCCGCCGGCGGTCATCTGTCCGTACATCGTGAGGCCGAGCTTCTCGAGCTCGTGGAAGTGCTCCCACGTGGACCATCGGGGGACGAGGTTCGCGTTCGCGATCAGGACCCGCGGGGAGTTGGCGGTGGTCCGGAACACCGCGACGGGCTTCCCGGACTGGATGAGGAGAGTCTCGTCGTCCTCGAGGTCGGTGAGCGACGTCACGATCCGCCCGTAGGCGTCCCAGTTCCGGGCCGCCTTCCCCGTGCCCCCGTAGATGATGAGCTCGTCGGGCTTCTCGGCGTTCTCGAGGTTGTTCTCGAGCATGCGGAGGATTGCCTCCTGCCGCCAGCCCTTGCAGCGAAGCTTCGTGCCGCGCGCGGCAGCGATTCGCTCCACGTCCGCCGCATCGGTTCTTCCCCTAAAGGCTTCTCGCTCGCGCGCGTCGGCGCAACCCGCACCGGAGTCGGGTCCGGCATGGCCATCGTCGCTCGGGTGGCTCTCCCTCGCAGGCCCGGTGTAATCGGTTGGCTGAAGGTTCAGGTGGCCGTGTCCGAACGGCGGCGCCCGCGGTTCATGATCAGGCGCGTCGCCCGGGGGCTGACCGCCAGCGCCGAGGTCCGCCGACGCAGCCGATGCGTCGTCGGTTCGACGTCAAGGAGGAGCCCTTGGAGGGTGTCAACACCGATCTGGCTCGAATCGCCTCGACGCCCGAAGACAATGCGCCGGGGCGCGCGTCGTCCCATGATCTCGATCTCCACGTCTCCAATCGCGCGCGTCACCAACCGGCCGTCGGCGGGCTCGAGGTGCACGACGCCCACGGATCGGACGCCAAGGGTCCCGGCGAGGGAGCTGGGGATGCACGTGTACGTCGAACCCGTGTCGACGAGGAGGCGAAGCGTGACCTCTCGGCCTTTCGGGCCTCGGAACGTCGCTTCCGCGTACACTTCACCCATCCGGGTCCTTCGTGGCATCCTCGCCCTCATAGACTTTCGTCCCACAGGTACTTTCCGTCGGTCTCAGAGGAAGATCTTGGATTCCACCGGTTCGTCGATGCGAGCGACTGCCCAGGGTGTGGGGCAGGGATGACGGCGTCCCCTTCGCTGATCAGGCGTTGCTCACCGAATCGATCCAGAGGGGTGCGGTCGCCGCACCGCGGAAAGCCGTGGTGGTCGCCCAGCGACGACGGCCCGCGGCGAGAGGGCCCACGCGCTCCTGCGCTTTCGGAGGCGATGGTCGACCGGGTCCACGTACAGGAGCAGACCCTGGAGGGCGTCCACGCCAATGACATTCGCGTCACGCTCCCTCGCGAACACGATGAAACGTGTCCCTCTTCGGCCCGCAATCTCAATTTCGACCTCGCCGACCCTTCGTCGGATGCGACGACGATCCGCAAGGTAGAACGTCCCGGTGTCCACGGGCTTCACTCCGAGGTCAAGGGCGAGGCGCGCCGGAATCCATGTGTACGTGGAGCCGGTGTCCACGACCAGCCGCATCGTGGCGACACGTCCGGAGGGCCCCCGGAAGATCGCGTCCGCGAACACCTCTCCCTTGCGTGTTCGTGGCGGCATCGGCAATCGTTGGATAGGCATTCGCTGTACATGCATCTATCGTCTTTCGTGTGCCGTGCGGGAGCAAACGCCTAGCGGGAGCAAACGCCTATATACTGTGCTCCGGTTCCCCGCCCCGGGAGGAGCCTTGATGACATCGCATACAGAGAATGTGTCGGCGTTGGCGGACGCGTTCCAGCACGCCCTGAACGCGCACGACGCAGCGAGGGTTGGTGAGCTGATGGCGGACGACGTGACGTACTGGGAGGCGAATCTGCCCGCCCCCATCCACGGGCGGAGGGCGGTCGAGGACCACTTCCGAGAGAACTGGAAGCCGTTCCCGGACGCGACCATCCGTTCCGTGAACCGGATCGTGAGCGGGGACTGGGTCGCGGACGAGAGCGAATGGACGGCCACCCACCTGGGGCCGCTCGAGACGCCCGGCCAGCCGCCAATCCCGGCGACGAACAAGCGGATCTCGGGCAAGGCCGTGGCGGTCGCGCGGGCGGAGCATGGGAAGGTCAAGCAGCTGAGCATCTATTACGACAACATGACCTTCATGGCCCAGCTCGGCCTGATGCCGGGCCCTTAGAGCGGTCTGCCGCCAACGTCGGCGCCGCACAGGGCAACCCAGCACCCGGGAGAGAGCGTCCCACCGGGGCTTGCA
Source organism: Thermoplasmata archaeon (assembly GCA_035283165.1). Classification (GTDB taxonomy): domain Archaea; phylum Thermoplasmatota; class Thermoplasmata; order RBG-16-68-12; family EA-27; genus EA-27. The sequence continues at coordinate 5,774 of DATEUK010000020.1, read as the reverse complement.
GGTCTACATCCGGGACTCGACGAGCGCGTTCACGACGTGCGAGAGTTCCGCTCCCCGCTGGAGGAGCGTCCGCAGTTCCTGCTCCATCGCGTCCCGCCAACGGGGGTGGGCGACCGCCGCCAAGTTCACGCGAACGTTCAGGGCGGCCCCCCGCATCGCCGCCTCCGCGAGGAGGGCCGCGACGCCGACGTCCGTGATCGCGCCCCGGTTCCCCTTCTCGGACGCCAACCGGGAGATCTCGAACGCCTCTACGCACGCTCGGACGGTCTCCATGGGCACCTCTGTCGCGCGGGTGTACGCGGACTGCATCGCGTCCTTCCGGACCGCACGATCCGCCTCGGTCGCTTTCGGGAGTCGCATCGCGACCACGACGGCATCGTACGCCGCGGAGTCCTCCACCGCCAAATCGAGGAACTTCCGTTGCAGGGCCTTCCCGCGCTCCTCGATCATCGCGAGGTCCGGCTGCACGGTTTCGTACCCTTGCTTCCCCACCGCCAGATTCGCGACCATCCGGGACAGGGCCGCGCTGAGCGCCCCGCAGATCGCGCTCACGGTCCCGCCGCCGGGCGTGGGGGTCCCCGCCGCCACGCGCTCGAGGAACGGCTCCACGGACCTGGGCACGGTGCCGTCAAGGCGTGCCCACGGAAAAAGAATGCGGGACCCGGTCGGGGCGCCTTACGGGATGCGGATCAGGCCCATGACCTCAAAGTCTCGGTCGAAGGAGAACACCGTCGAGATGTCGTGCTCTCGCATGAGAACCTTGGTCGTGCAGTCCGTGTAGGAGATCGTCTGGTCCGAGAACCGGAGGAACTCCTCGTCCGCCATGGCTTCGACGTCCTCTGAGACGTGCAGAACGCGAAGGGAGGGGTCGCTCCTGAGCGATCGGAGGACCTGACTCGCATCCTTGTGCCCTCGTTCGCACAACAAGAATGTCAGCACCTCGTCGATCACGAAGTTCGAGGTGAAGAGCAAGCGATACGGGAGCCGCTGGGTGCGAACGTCCTCGAGGGTCCTGAGCGCGGCTTCGTGGTTCGCGTCGTTCTCGACGAACCGCGCTACGAACGCGCCGGAGTCGATGAAGAGCCTCGTGTCTTTCGCCTCCTGTATATCACCGCGTCATCATCGGACGAGTCCGTCGCCCGTCCGCCTTTGAGCACGAACCGGAAGTCGAAGAGCGGAGAACCCTCGAACCCGCCTTCCGAGGCCACCCACTGCGCGACCGCCTCTCGGGTCGCTTCCTTGAGCGTGACTCCGCGGCCCTGGGCGACGCGGGCGAGTGCCTCGTACTCGGGCTGGCTGAGGTCCGTCTGGAGGATACGACGCTTCATGTGATCGTTACATGTTTTCACCGCATATAAAGATGTTCACGCCACCACGCCCCGCAAGAACCGAGGTTGTGGTAGGTTGAGCTACCCTGCGAGCCGATTCTCGAGCACCTGTCGCTTCATGTCGAAACCCTCCAGCCTGAGACGTTCGATCGGGTTCGGCGGCAGCGCATCGGCCGGCACGAGGCCCACGATCTCGGAGGCGGACACGGGAACGCCGTGTTTGGCGGCGAGGGCGGACACGGCGTCGAACGCCTGCTCGAGTCCTGTGATCTTGTAGTCGATTAAATTCATGGAGACTTGGACGAGGCCGCGGTCCTTGAGCTCGAACCCGAGGGCCCGCACCGCGGGCAGGCCGCCGTCCTTCTCCCGCACGGCCTTCGCGACTTTCTTCGCGATGGAGACGTCCGAGGTGGCGAGGTTCACGTTGTACGCGATCAGGGCCTGGCGGGCACCGACGATGGTCGCGCCGGCCGTGGGATGGAGTTCCGGTTTCCCGAAGTCGGGGGCCCGATCCGGATGGGTGCGGATGTCCTCACGGAGCCCCTCATACTCGCCCTTCCGGAGCATCGGCAGCGGCTTCCGGTCCGGTCGCGTGGCCGCGGCCTCGTAAAGGTAGACGGGGATGCCGAGTTCGTCTGCAATCCGCTTCCCAGTTTCGCGCGCGAGCCGGACGCAGTCCTCCATCGTGACGCCGGCAATCGGGATGAACGGGAGCACGTCAAGGGTGCCAATCCGGGGGTGCTCGCCGCGGTGCACGTTCATGTCGATGAGATTCGCTGCCTTCGCCGCCATCCGGAACGCAGCTTCCTTGGCGGCGATGGGCTCGCCGACGAAGGTGATCACGGACCGGTTGTGATTCGCGTCCATCTCCACGTCGAGGACGGTCACGCCCGGAACGGATCGGGCCTCGTCTGCGATCGCGTCCACGACGTCGCGGCGGCGGCCCTCGGAGAAGTTCGGGACGCACTCGACGAGCCGCATCGCCGCCCGCACCGACACGACGCGATAAAGAGTCTTGTCCAGGAGGCTCGCCTTCCGGATAGGGAAGAGGGCACCCGCGGGAAAACGCTTTTATAGAGACCGACCTTTGCGCCGCTACCTTCGGGCTGGAGAGGGAGGACGCGTTCAATGAGATTGAAGGTGTTTGCAGTCGTGCTGCTAGCGGTCGGAATCGTCGGATCCATGTTCGTGATCCCCGTCGCGGAAGCCGCGCCGCCGCAGCCGCACAACTTCTACGGGTTCGCACGGGACAGTGGCGGTCTGGCCCTTCCGTCGGGTGGCCGGATCACCACGTTCATCGACGGCGTGGATTACAGCAACGCTACGTTCATCTACAACGCCGCGGGGGCGTACGACGTCGACGTCCACGGGAACTGGATGACGAGCCTGTTCGAACCCAACACCCCGGAGGTGATGGAGGGCGGAGGCATTGCGGACGCGGTCATGTTCGTCCAAGGAGACATGACCACCACCGGTCGCGTCTTCACCGCGAACCGGCCGTGGGGGTTGCCGACGCCGGGGACGGCCGAACCCCTGGACATCACCCTTGCCGTGAACCAGCCGCTGGCGCTGCTCAAGGTCCGGAGCATCACGGTACGACCCGCGGACCTCGGGACGCAGTATATCTACGTTGGAAACCCATCGGGAAGCTCCGTAGACCTGACCACGGGGAACTACTTCCTCCAGAAGGACACCTCGGGCGGATTCTCCGGTCCGAGGCACCCCCTGACCGGCGCGAGTCCGGGCGTCGTCGGGCCCGGGGGCATCGCCTGTGTGGACCTCACGAGCTGGGACATCGGAGGGACCACGCTGGCGCCGACGGGCGACACCCTCAAGCTCGTTTGGGACAACCCCGGCGGCAGCGGGTTCGGGGGCTCGGACGTGATTGTCGACCGCGTGGAGTACAACCAGACCGCCGGCGGGTTGATTTACCAGATTGGGGAGCCGACGAACACGATCATGTCGGACGCCGCGATGTCGCCCCTCCTCGGACGGGAAATCCGGAGGAACGCGGCCTTTGACGACACGAACAACAACTTCAACGACTTCTCGGACCAGGTCGAGACCGGGCGGTGCGGTGTGAACACGCAGCCGAGCGTGACCCTGCTGTCCCCGGTGGGCGGCGAGGATTGGACAGGAGGCACCCTCCACACGATCAGTTGGTGGATGGACGACGCCGAGGACAGCTTCCTCGACTATGTCGTGGAGTTCAACGACGGAGTATCGGGATATGTCCCCATTGGCAGCGGCTCTGGCGTAGCGGTAAACCCTCCACCGCTCCCACCCCTCACGTTGAATTGGCCCGTCCCCTCGATTGACATCTTAGATGCGATGGTCCGCGTGTGCGTGGTCGATTCTGGCGGGCTGAGCGCCTGCGACCCGAGTGGCCCCTTCATCATCGATTCGACGGGACCTGATATCACCGTGACGACGCCCCCCGACCTCGATCCGAGCGCGAGCGTGGACACCGACATCGTGATCAACTTCGACGAGGGCATGAACCAGGGACCGACGACGCCCGCCGTCACGATTGTCCCACCGATCGGAACCGACAACCGGTTCTGGGACCCCGGGCCTCCCTACACCATGCTCACGATCAACCCGGATCTTCCGTTGGCGTCCTTCCAGTTGTACACGGTCACCGTGGGATGTGCGGCGCGGGATGACTCGGACACCGGGAACGCCCCCCAGGGATGCCCTCTGAATCCGCCTTCCTTCAGCTTCACGACGGGCGGGGTCATCAACAACCCGCCACTCGCCACCTTGATGACTCCGAGCGGGGGCGAGGTCTGGAGCGGGGGATCCCAACACGACATCACGTGGACGATGATTGACACGGAGTCGGCGACCCTGTGGTGGTGGCTGAACTACTCGACGAACGGAGGCGTCTCGTATCCGAACGTCATCGCATCGGGCTCCGGCCCGGACGGACCCCAGACGCAGACGCACACCTGGAATCCGGTCGCGTGCGTAAATGAACTCGACGCGCGGGTCCAGCTCCAGGTGTCGGATGGCACCCTCGGTGCGACACGCTCGAGTCCGAACTTCGAGATTGATTGCACGGCGCCCACGGTCGTCAGCGTGTTCCCCGCGAACCTCGCGTCGGAGGTGCCGATCACGCAGAACGTCGTCGTCAGATTCAGCGAGGCGATGGACACGGACGCAACGAACGGCTCCATCTCGTTCAGCCGGCCTACGACCGGGTTGGTCTTCACGTGGTCCCAGACGACAGTGCCCCGCGACACGGTGACGATCTCGCACAACGACTTCACGCGGTGCCCGCCGCCGTACGTGGTGCAGATCTCGACCCTAGCGACCGACGACTCTGACCCCGGCATGGCGTTGGGGGCGGCCTACTCCTGGGAATTCACTACGGTGTGTGCGCCAACGGTGACGGTCACCACGCCTGCCGGCGGGGAACGGTGGACGTGCGGAACGCCGCACGCGATCGGCTTCACGCTCTCCGAGACGGTCCCGAACGCGTGGGTCAACCTGTCTCTGAATGGCGGCGCGGACGGGTTCTCCACGCTCCTCGACGGACCCGTGAGTCGCCTCGCAGGCACAACGACGATCACGGAGAACATGCCCTCCCAGGACACTTCGAACGCCATGATCCGCGTGCAGGCGGCCGACGCCACCTTCCTCGTGGGCTCCGGCACGAGCGCCGCGTTCACGATCGACTGCACGCCGCCCGAGGTCCTGAGCTCGGACCCCGCGAACGCGCAGGCGAACGTCCCCCTCACGGGCGTGTTCACGATCACGTTCAGTGAGGACATGGACCCGACGAGCGCGTGCACCGCGGTGACCGTGTCCCCGGCGGCATGGACCGGGAGCGCGGCGTGCACCTGGCCGACACCGGACGTCCTCCAGGTGTCCCACGACAAGCTCCGAGCGGGACGGTCGTACACGCTCACGGTCGGCACGGGCGCGCTCGACGCATCGGATCCCGGGCTCAATCTAGACCCCCAGTACACCGCCACGTTCACGACGACCGCCACCACGGGGCTGACCGCCGTCGTCACCGGCCCGGCGACCGCGGAGACGGGGACCCAGGTCACGTTCGACGGCACCGGGAGCGACCCCGCGCCCGGAGCCGTGATCACGTACACCTGGGAGGTCCGGAACCCGAGCGGGGCGACCGTGTCGAACGCCTCGGGCGGCGAGACCTTCCCGCGAACGTTCGACGCGGCCGGGACGTGGACGATCGTCCTCTGGGTGACGGACGCCGCGGGCAATTCCGCGTCCGATCAGGTCACCATCGAGATCACGGCGGGCGGCCAGATTGACTTCTTCAGCCAGTACTGGTGGCTCCTCCTGATCGTGATCATCGCGGTCATCGGCGGCCTCCTGTTCTTCCTCCTCGGCCGGAGACGGAAGAAGGAGCCGGAGGAGATGCCGGAGGCGGTGCCGCCGGAGTCGGTCGAGACCGTCCCGCCCGCGGCGCCG
>DATEUK010000019.1:0-15424 GCA_035283165.1 Thermoplasmata archaeon | reverse complement strand
AGCCTCGCGAGCGCCGGCACCCCGGCGAATTCGATGCTCGCGACTTCGAGGTCCACGCCGGGGAGGAACGTGCCGTCCCCGTCGTCGAGCCAGAGCCGCGCGCGCGGCACGTCGCTCGTCGTGGCCCCGAGTCCGGAAAGGACCACCCGGACCGAGATCACGTCGACCTCGTTCGTCGCCGTGGACAGGTCCAGCCGCACCATCGGGACGTTCTCCGCTCCCTGGGGCACCGAGGGAGGCGCGAGCAGGGTCGCCGCCACCCGGAGTTCGTCCGGCGGGATTCCCGCGTCCGTCGGCGGCAGGAACGCCACCGCGAGTCCGTTCCCCAGGGGACCGGGGTACGCGAGGCCGCTCGAACCGGTCCGGTTCTCGATCCCCACGAGCGCGGAGGCCACGTCCGCCACGCTCTGATACTGGAAGAGGATGCGGCCGTCCTTGGTGGTCTGGTTCTGCTCCAGCACGATCTGGAACGTCTCGGGAGTCGTGGTGCCGAATTTGTACACGCCGTTCCACGTGACGATGAACCGCTTCGGGGACGTGAACGGCTGCGACTTGATGTACACGCCGCCCGTCCCCGTGGCGTTCGGGTTCAGGTCGATCCCCAGGCCCACGACGCGATCGTTGGGCGCGGACGCGTTCGGGATCGGCCCCGTGGGGGCGTAGGAGTCGGGGACGCCGAACGTCAGGAACCCGTTCGAGCAGATGAACGCGTACGTCATGATCGTACCGTAGTATCGGAACTGGAATCCGAACTCGAGCTCGAAGGTGCAGTCGTCGTCGTCGAGGGTGAGCCGGGCGCCGCCGGAAACGCCGTCGATCCAGCTGTACGCGATCGACGGGGACGGCGGGCGGCTGTCCACCCAGATGTACCCGTAGGCGTCCGGACCGCCCGTGTTCGCCGCCGCGGGGGCCATCAGGAAGGATGATCCTAGCACGACCGCGACCAGGAGGAGCCCACGACCCCTCGGCACCCTCCGAGGTATCGAAATCAGCGCTGACCCCCGACCCTCTTCCATGGCCTTCCCCCGCTAAAAAGGCTCTGGTGCAATCGCTTTCGAGTGCGGGAATGATGCGTCCCGACCCGTGGGCGCACGATTGAACCAGAAACATTATGCGTTCTCGGCCTCATGGGGTCATCCGCCACCATCCAGCGGCTCGTGGGGTCTGGGGAGGATACCGATGGCGAAGTCGTTCCGTGCCGTCGCCGTTACGCTTGCGCTCGTGCTCGTGACCGTTTCTGCGTTGTTCCTCGCGCCTCGCGCCTCGGCGGCGTCGAGGACGTGGACAACGGATACGGACTTCAACGCGGCGGGGTCGATCTTCACCTCGACGGAGGTCATCGGGACCGGGACGCCCGCGGAGGTCAACCTGATCCGCAGCACGATTGACTGGGCGAACATGAACCCGGGGCCACCGACACCGGGGAACCTCGAGGGGCCCGCGATGGTGTTCGACGACGCCGGGGACGTGACCGTCCTGTTCGGAGGCTACTACGGATCAGGGTACAGCCAGAAGACGTGGGAGTTCAACTACCTCGCGAACACATGGACGGAGATCACGACGACGCCGAAGCCCCCGGCCCGCCAGTCCGCGGGAATGTCCTACGACCCAGCTCAGGGAGTCATCGTGATGCATGGTGGCTACGATGACAGCGGGTACAGGTCGGACACCTGGGAGTACACCGTGGCGACGAACACGTGGTCGGAGATCATCCCGGCAACGGGCCCACCGCCGGCGACATCCGACTCCCCGCTCGTCTACTACGCCTCTCAGGCCCAGCACCTCAAGGTCGGGCAGTGCTCGAGCGGTCCGTGCGCTGGGTCGATGGTGACCTGGGCCTACAACGCGGCGACGGACACATGGACGCAGCGGACGATCGGCTCACCCTCCGGACGGTATGGCATCTCGCTCGCCTACCACGCAGCCCTCGACCGCGCGGTCCTCCACGGCGGCGCCTCCCCGCCCGCCACGATCCACGACCAAACGTGGGAGTACAACTGGGCCTCGAACTCGTGGAGCCAGACCGGTTCCGTGACTCCCTCCGCGCGGCTGTTCTCCGCGATGACGTACCGAGCCTCGGATTCGACGGTAATCCTCTTCGGCGGAGCCACCTCGTCCGGTCCCGGGCAGGACACCTATCGGTACACGACGGCCCGCGTTTGGCAGCCCATCGGGACCGTGACCCACCCGCCGGGCCGTCAGTCCGCCGCCCTGACGTACGACACGCTCAACTCGGTCGTGCTTCTGTACGGCGGCTGGGACGGGAGCGGTGGACGCTTCGGAGACACCTGGAAGCTCGGTTCCGCGTACGCGAACGGTGGGAGCTACACGTCCGCCGGGTTCGACAGCGGCGGCTTCTCCCAATGGGGGGAGCTCTGGTGGAACCGGTCGGAGACCGCGCCCCTCACGATCCGGTTCCTGATCGCGACCTCGAACGACGGCGTCACGTGGTCGAGCCTCCACGGCCCCGCCCCGTCGTGCAGCGTGAGCGTGTACTACGTGACCCCGGGGACCCCGATCTCCTGCTCCGGCCAAAATGGCCACACAGACGACGGGAAACGGTACATCAAGTTCTTCGCGCAACTCGCGACGTCGAACACGCAGTTCACTCCCCACCTGGAGGACGTGACGATCACGTATGCGATCCCCCCCTCGCCGCCGTGCATCGTGTTCACGGACCCGCCGAGCATCCCGGCCGCGGGGGCGTTCATGAACCCGACCTGGAAGAACATCACCGTCCAGTTCAGCGAGGCGATGGACGCGGCGACGTTCCTGTGGCGCGTGATCCAGGGGGTCCTGAACCCGGCGAACTTCACGGCCGCCTGGAACGCGGACAACACGGTCGTCACCCTTCGACATCCGAGTTGGCTCCTCGCGGAGGCGGATCTGTACCAGATCCAGTTCTACGGCACGGACCCGGACGGCTTCAGCCTCTCCGCGCTCTGCCCCGACGGCTCGGCGAGCAAGGATGGGTACTCCGCGGCGAGACCCCTGTCGTTCACGACGGCGCCGACGTTCCCGACGATCGTGTACACCGTCCCCGCCCTCGGGGACACGGACGTCAGCCTGACGGACCCGATCATCGTCGAGTTCAGCGAGGGCATGGACACGACCTCGCTCCTCGTGACCTTCCTCGACGGCCCGCCCGTGACCTTCACCCACCAGTGGGCCGCGGGGGACACGGTCGTTTCGCTCGTGCACACGGACCCGCTCGCAGGGTGCGATCGCTACGAGGTACAGGTCAACGCGTCGGACAAGGCGGGGCTTGATCTCATCCCGGGATTACGGCCGAATCCCTGGTTCTTTTACACGTTCTGCGAGAACCCGTTCATCGTGAACCAGAACCCCATTGACGAGCAGCTCAACGTGGCGGCGAACGCCCCGATCGTGGTCGACTTCTCGGAGCCGATGCTCCGGAGCTCCGTGACCTTCACGATCGTCCCCAACGTGACGCATACGCTGGGATGGTCGGCCAGCGACACGCGGCTGACGGTGACCCACAGCCAGGCGTTCTCCCAGTGCACCGTGGTCCCTTTTTACACGGTGACGATCACGGGAACGGACCTGGCCGGCAACCCGCTCGTCCAGAACCCCGAGCGGCCGGACATCGTCAACCCCTGGCGGTTCCAGGCAGGTCCGTGCCCGAACCCGATCATCCTGAGAACGGAGCCAGCGGACGGGGACGCGAACGTGACCGTCTTCCGACCGATCGTGATCATCTTCAGCGCTCAGATGAACACCGCGAGCGTCATCGTCACGGTGACCGGCGGCACGTTCACGGAGATGAGTCGGCAGTGGGATCCCCCCACGATGCCCCAGCTCCTCACGATCTCGCACATCGGCTTCAGCGAGTGCGCCCGGTACACCGTGACCGTGAGCGGACGGAGCTCCAGCGGGTTCAACCTCGTGGCGGGTTTCGTTCCGAACCCCTGGAGCTTCGAGATCGTGTGCAACCGTCCGTACGTCCTCAACACGAACCCCGTGGCCGGCGCGCAGCTCGTCGGGCTTGCCCGAGAGATCTGGGTGAACTTCTCGAAGGCGATGGATCCCCTGTCGGTCATCGCGTTGGTGAACAACGGGGCGCCGACGTTCACCCCCACATGGTTGAACGGGGACACGACGCTCCGCCTCGACCACGCCGCGCCGCTCGTGGACTGCTTCGAGTACAACATCACGATCGACGGGAACAGTGCCGACGGCTACCCGATACTCATCGGCGCGGGCGTCCCGGGCGCGCCCAACCCGTGGGAGTTCACGACCCGCTGCTTGGGCTTTTACATCATCCGCACGGACCCGCCGAACGGCGCGACGAACGTGCCGTATGACAAGATCATCGAGGTCGAGTTCAGCGAGCCCGCAGACCCGCTCGCGTTCCAGTTCTCCCTGAACCCGCCGGGGGGCCTCGTGTTCACCCAGACGTGGTTGAACGGGAACACTCTCGTTCGACTGGACCACACGACGCTCTTCGCGGAGTGCGTTCAGTACACCGCCACGGTGTCTGCCCGGAATCCAACCGGAGATCCCTTGATCAACGTCACGGGATCCGCCGCGAACCCGTGGCAGTTCCGCGCGGCGTGCGTGTCCCCACAGATCCTGTGGACGAGCCCGTTCGACCAGGAGACGGGCGTGTCCGTGACCGCCGCCATCCTCGTGAAGTTCTCGGAGCCGATGAACCGCCTCTCCGTGGTCGCGGTGCTCACGCCCCCTGCGGGGACCCTCACGTACACGTGGTCCGAGAGCGACACGAACGCCTCCATCGCCCATTCCTCCACGTTGGCGGTCCAGACCCTGTACACGGTGACGGTCTCGGGCCGAGACCTCCAGAACAACGTCCTCGCTCCCGGCCCCGTGCCGAACCCGTGGGTTTTCACGACGGGCTCGGGTCCGAGCGCCCCCGGGGGACTGGAGGTCGTCCGGCTGCCCCCCAACGATCTCCTCATCACGTGGAGGACCGTGCCGGGAGCCACGTCGTACAACCTGTACCACGCGATCAGCCGCTCATCCCCCTGGCCATGGGCCGTGCTCGCGCCCGACTGGCCGTCGAACGCGTACATCCACCCGGGGGCGCTGTCGGACGGCGCCACGCACTGCTACATCGTGCGTGCGAAGTTCGGACCGACCCTCGAGAGCGGGAACTCCACGATGGGGTGCAAGGTGCCCCTTTCGTTCATCTTCAGCGCGCTTCGGACGAGCGTGTACTGGATCTCGCTGCCGTACCGGACGATCTACCAGAGGGCCAGCGACATCTCCACGGAGCTCGGCCCGGCGAACCAGCGGATCGACGTCGTCGGGAAGTGGGACGCCCCGACGCAGCGCACGCTCCTGTGGTTCTACTTCCGCGGGAGGTGGCAGGGCACGGACTTCCCGATCGGCCCCGGCGACGGGATCTTCCTGAGCGCGCGTTCGACGTTCCAGTGGGCGGTCAACGGGACGGACCGGTCGGTCCCGCGGACCTTCACGTTCTCCGCCTCCCGGGCGAACATCAATTGGATGAGCCTCCCGTTCACGGGCGTGTACGGAAGGGCACGGGACGTCGTCCTCGACATCGAGGGGAGTACGGGACCCGGCGCGAACACGCGGATCATCGAGGTCGCGAAGTGGAATGGGACGTCGCAGAGCCTTCAGGTGTTCCGCTGGTCGGCGAGCGGATGGACGGGCACCGACTTCACGCTCGCCCCGGGCGAGGGGATCTACCTGACGGTCGTGTCCACGTTCACGTGGACGCCGCGGTTGATCACCCCGGAGGTGCCGTAGCTGGGGCCTTCGAATTTCGAACCAGAAACTATTAAACAGGTCCCAGGCATGTCGCCGCACCGGACTGGCCGCGCAACCCTCGCGATGACCCTAACCCTGCTGTCAGTCCGGAACCCATCTCCGGGAGGAGGTTGAGAAGGATGGCTCGGTCGCTTTGGGTGCGTCTAGTGTGCGTCATGGCAGTTGTAATGCTTTCCCTGACGGGGCTCGTGCTCACAGTTCCCAACGCTCGGGCCGCATTGTGGACCCAGGACACGGACACGGATTTCAACGCAGGATCGTACTCGAGCACGGAAACGGCGGGGTCCGGAACCGCCGCCGTCGTCCAGCTCGCGCAGACCTCTACGGACTGGCGGAACCAGGCCCCCCCGTCGAACCTCGGCATCCGGGAGGGCGTTTCCCTCGTGTACGACCCCACGAACGACGTCGTGGTCGCCTTCGGCGGGTACGATGGCGTCGTAAACTACGGCGATACCTGGGAGTACAGTCCCCCGCTGAACACGTGGACCCAGACGAGCGTGACCGGGCCGTCGCCGCGGTCGAAATCGGCGATCGCGTTCGACTCCGCGAACGGGAGGGTCGTCCTCTTCGGCGGCGTGTCGGACACCGCGAACGAGGCGGACACGTGGGAGTACAACGCCGTCACGAACGCATGGGTCCAGACGACCCCTGCGACGTCCCCGCCCTCGATGATGTCTTACGCGATGGCGTACAACTCCGCCGCCTCGCGCTCGGTCCTCGTCGGGCTGAACGTCGTCCCCCCGCAGGCGATGCGGACCTGGGCGTACGATGCGGGCGCGGACCTGTGGGCGGACCGAGGTGCGACATTCAGCCCCGCGCGGTTCAACCACGCCGTCACGTACCACACCGGCTTCAACCGGCTCGTGCTGTTCGGAGGGTTCAACCCATTCCCGCCCCCAGGGACGATCGTCGGGGACACGTGGGAATACAACTACGCGGGCAACTCGTGGACGCTGACGGTCGCCGACGGTGCGGGCCCGCCCGCGCGCCACTCGATGGGCCTGAGCTATCGCTCGACGGACGCCGCCGTGTGGATGTTCGGCGGGTCCAGCGCGGTCCCGCTGTCCGACACCCGGCGATACTTCGATGTCGGCGCGGGTCGGCAGTGGTCCGGTGCGTTGATCCTGCAGCGTGCCCCCTCCGCGCGGCACACGTTCGGCATGACGAGCGAGGCGGCGTCGAACGGGAAGTCGTATCTCTACGGCGGGATCGTCTCCGGCGGGGGTCGGTCCTCCGAGACGTGGTCCCTCGGACCCGCGTTTGGGAGTTCTGGGACCTGGGACTCGCAGACGTTCGACAGCATGGGGGCGAATGTCAATTGGAACACGATCTCGTGGGTTGGGGCCACGCCCCCGATGACGACGATCTCGTTCCAGACGGCGACCTCCATTGAGCCCAACCCTCCGTTGTGGACGTACATCGGCGGGGTCGGGTGCAACTTCTTCTCGTACTACTCGACCTCCGGTGCGACGATCTGCCCGTCGCAGGACGGCCAGCGATATCTCCGAGTCCGTCTGCGTCTCACGACGACGGACAACCTGAACTCGCCCACGATGGATTCCGTGACGATCGACTACACGGTCGCCCCTTCCGATCCGTTCATCGTATTCCACGATCCGCCTGGCATACCGGACCCCGGGGCGTTCAATGTGCCCCTGACGGACCCCATCCTCATTCGATTCAGCGAGGAGATGAACATCGGGACCGTCCTGTACACGATCACCCCGCCGATCGGGACCTCGGACTCCTGGTCGGATCTCAATTCTTTGCTCACGATCAGCCACGCCGCCCTATTCCCGGAATGTGCATTTGTCACGGTGGAGGTGACCGCCGGGGCGGACCTCGCGGGCAATCCCCTTAACAACGGCCTGAACCGCGTGCCCAACCCGTGGACGTTCACCACCCTGTGCACGCCGCCGGAGATCGTCTCGACGAGCCCCATCCAGGGCGAGGTGGACGTTCTCCTCGACGCGCCCATCGTGGTCGACTTCAGCGAGGCGATGGCCACGGCGACGGTGAACTGGACGATCACGCCCTTCATTGCCCTGAACGCGTCGTGGACCATGGGCGACAGCCGGCTGACGCTGACGCACGCCGCGAACTTCACCCAGTGCCAGAACTTCCTGGTCAACGTAACCGGGGAGGATCTTCCCGGGAACGCGCTCGTGCCGGGCGTGGTGCCGAACCCGTGGGACTTCACGACGGAGTGCACGATCCCCTTCATCGTGTTCACGAACCCCGCCGACCTCCAGACGGGCGTCTCGACAACCGCGGCCATTGTCGTCCAATTCAGCGAGCCGATGGACACACCGACTGTGACCTGGGATATCCAGCCGTTCACGAACCTCAACGACGTCTGGTCGAACGGGGACCGGACGCTCACGCTGAGTCACGCGTTTCCGTGGCCGGACTGCATGATGGCTACGATGGAGATTACCGCCGGAAAGGACCTCGTCGGGAACGACCTCGGGCCCGGCCCGGCCCCGAACCCGTGGCAGTTCGCGACAACTTGCCCCGCCCCCTTCATCGTGTCCACGGATCCCCCGGATGGGGCGACGGGCGTCGATCAGTTTGCCGACATCGTAATCTTGTTCAGCGAGCCGATGAACACGGCCCCCGGGGGGGTTACCGTCACGATTACCCCGCTGATCCCCGTGACGTACGCGTGGGGAGGACTCGACCAGATCCTCACGGTCTCGCATGGCATCCCGTTCGCCTGTGGGGTGAACAGTGTCCTCGTGGACGGCTTTAGCGCGGGCGGAATCCCCCTCTGGTGGGAGGGCCTTGCGCCGAACCCCTTCACGCTGTCACCCCTGTGCACGGACCCGTTCATCGCGTCCACGGACCCGGCGGACGGCGCGACCGGCGTGCCGACCACCGCACCGATCCTGATCGAGTTCAGCGAGCCGATGAACACCCTGTCCGTCATCTGGGACGTCGTCCCGCTGCCGCCGGGCGGCTTCACGGAGGGCTGGAGCGCAGGCGACACGATCCTGACGCTGAGCCACGGGTCGCCCCTCGTACAGAACACGGAGCACAACGCGGTCGTCATCTACGGAGAGGACGTCGATGGAAACGTCATCATCACCGGACCCGCCGCCAACCCGTGGCGTTTCACGACGGGCGGCATCAGCCCGGAGATCCTCTCGACGGATCCGGCGGATGGCGCCACGGGCGTTCCGCTGGATTACAGCGTGACGGTCGTGTTCAGCGAGCCGATGAACACCGGGACCGTCGTCGCGACGCCGAGTCCGTTCATCGCGCTCACGTACTCGTGGGATCTGACGGACACGACGCTCACGCTAGGCCACGGCCTGGACTTCGCGGACTGCACCCTGTATACGTTCGACGTCACGGGAAGCGACACGACCGGGGACGGCCTCGGTCCCGGGCCGGTGCCGAACCCGTGGTCCTTCATGACCGTGTGCGTGAGCCCCCTGATCACGAACACGAATCCCGCGGCCGGGGCGACCGACGTGCCCGTCGATGCGCCCGTCTGGGTGAACTTCAGCAAGGCGATGGACCGCGCCACGGTCGTCGCATCCCCCAACCCGGGCATTCCCTTCACGTACACGTGGTTCAACGGGGACACGACCCTCCGGCTCACGCACGGCACGTTCTTCGGCCTGTGCACGGTATACTCGATCACGGTCACCGGCAGCGACACGGGCGGCAGCCCGCTCGTCCCGGGCCCCGTGCCGAACCCATGGACGTTCCGAACGTTCTGCGACCCGCCGTTCATCGTGTCCACGGACCCCGCGGACGGGCAGAGCAACGTGCCGACGGGCGCCGTCGTCGTGGTCACGTTCAGCCGCGCGATGAACATCGGGACCGTGACCGCGCAGTTCACGCCCCTCACGACGACGAATCCGCCCGCGTGGACGAACGGGAACACGGTCCTCACCCTGACGCCGAACCCGGCACTCCTGGCGTGCCAGAACTACCAAGTCTTCGTCCAGGGCCAGAGCGTGGAGGGGAAGAACCTCGTGCCCGGTCCCGTGCCGAACCCGTGGACGTTCGACACCGTGTGTTCCGTCGGCGCGCCCGCCGGGCTGACGGCGACGCGCAGCCCGCCGACGGACGTGCGCCTCGCGTGGGCCGTGACCCCGTCCGCGGACTTCTATCGCGTGTACGAGTCGCGAGACCGGTTCGCCGCGTGGCCGTGGACCCCCCTAGGCACGACGACGAACACATTCTTCGACGCGCCCCACCTCGGGGACGGACTCTCGCACTTCTACATCGTCCGTGCCGTCCGCGCAACGACGGAGGGCGGAAACTCCACGATGGCGTCCAAGATCGAGGTGGACGTCGGGTTCATCCCGGGGCGGACGAACATCCGATGGTTCTCCCTCCCCCACCGCTCGGAATACTCGATGGCGAGCGAGATCGCGGGCGAGCTCGGCCCGGGGAAGATCGATGTGCTCGGGAAGTGGGACGCCGCCACGCAACGCACGCTCCTGTACTACTACTTCCGCGGCCGTTGGCAGGGGAATGACTTCCTGATCGCGCCGGGCGACGGGCTGTTCCTGAGTTCCGTGTCAGCATTCCCATGGGTGATCGTGGGGACGGACCGTGGCATCACGCATTCGTTCACGTTCAACGCCCCGCCGCTCACGAACTTCAACTGGGTCGGGGTCCCGTACACGGGCACGTACGACTTCGCGATCGACCTCGTGAGGGACATCGAGGGGGGCACCGGGCCGGGCACGAACACGAAGATCGTCGAGGTCGCGAAATGGGACGCGGCCACGCAGACCCTCCTGGTATACTCCTATTCGGGCGTCGGGTGGATCGGCAACGACTTCGCGATCGACCCGGGCGATGCCGTCTACTTCAGGATCGTTGCCGACTTCACGTGGCAACCCGACCTGATCACTCCGGAGGTGCCGTAAATGGCGAGGAAGTACGTGGCGACTGCGCTGGCGGTGTGGCTGATCTGGGCTGCGTTCGGAGGGTGGTCCGCGAACGCGCTGCCCGACAAGGTCGTGGCGGGCGGCGTCCTAGGCCCTGGCGGGAGCGTCAGCAGCTCCATGGACCCGGTGAACGGGAACCCTGCGAACTTCGGCGACGCGGTGTACTACTCCACGACGAACGCCTCGTACGCGCTCCTCGTCGGCGCGGACTCGTACACGCCCGCGGACGACGTCGTGGAGGCCCGGGTCGTGCGCAACGTGGGCGCGTCGGGCGCATGGGATTGGGACAACGTGAATTTCGCGGCGAACGTCGTCGTGATCGTGGAGACGATCCGGGGCGTGAACCTCTGGGCGAACGTGAACTACACGACCTCGCTCGACGCCACGATGGACGCCTCCGGCATCCAGGACCTCGGGGATGGCGAGCTCGAGGCGCTGCCGCCCCTGACCCTCACGCCCGCGGGGAGCGACGTCGCCGTGTCGTGGACGCGCCTGACGGACGCGAACGGGAACGTCGTCTCGTACGAGGTGTACCACAACACCGCGCCCGCGCCGCCGTGGACGAGCATCGCCCGGGTCACGCAAGGCCCGACGCCCTCCTACAACCACGCGGGACTCGCGAGCGGGAGGCACTGCTACACGCTGGGCGTGAACTACCGCCGGGACCCGGCGGGCGGCGTGTACACGACGACCGGGCGGTCGGAGCCGGTCTGCGCGACGGTCACGGGACCCGCCCCGTGGATCGTCTCGACGGACCCCGCCGACGGCGCGCTGAACGTCCCCCTGAACCAGAACATTGTCGTCGAGTTCAGCGAGCCGATCGTTCTGGGATCGCTCCAGTACACAATCGCTCCGACGATCACGCTGACGCCGACGGGCACCGACCCCGTCACGTTCACGCACCCCGATTTCACGGCATGCCAGACGTACACGATGCGGATTACCCAGGCCCGCGATGTCGACGGACTCGACCTGATCCCGAGCCCGCCGCCGGTGACCCCGAACCCGTGGACCTTCACGTCTCTGTGTCAGTTCCCCTACGTGGTGACGACGGTCCCCGCGAGCGGGGCGCAGCAAGTGCCGGCGGGCAACTCGGTCGTGGTCACGTACAGCGAGAACATGGTCACGGCGAACGTGGACTTCAGCCCGCAGCCGGGTAGCAAGTCGTGCAACGCGGCCCCGCTCACCGTCCAGACGTGCACGGCCTTGTTCGTTCCCGGGGTGACGTACACGGCGTGGGCGAACGGGACGGACAGCGACGGCAACGCCGTCATCGTGCAGACGGCTCCGAACCCCTTCACGTTCACGATCAATGTGCCGCCGGCGGTGACGCTCACGGCGCCGGGGACCGGCGAATGTCACTCCGGTGGGTCTCAGCTGTTGATCGCGTGGACGATGAGCGACACGGAGACTGCGGTGGGGAGCTTGCGGGTTTCCCTGTACTACACGTCGACCGCGACGAACCCGATCTTCGAGGACCAGCCGGGCTTCCAGAACTTCGGGTGGACGATACCGACCACTCTCAACGGGAACGTCTTCCTTACGCTGGAGGTCACGGACGAGGCCGGTGAATCGGACTCCGCGATCAGCGCGAACGTCGAGATCGACTCCACCGCCCCCAGCGTCGTGTTGCCGGTGAGCCCCCCGAGCGGTCAGACCGGCGTCGCGACGAACCTCAACATCCGGATCACGTTCAGTGAGCCGATGGACAGGGCCGCGACAGAGCTGGCGTTCCAGATCAGCCCGAACATCACACCCCGGGCTTACGGGTGGGGGCCGGGGAACGTACTAACAATCTACCACAACTCGACCGCGTTCGCCGCGGCGACGGTGTACACAATCTCGTTCGGCCCCGGAGCGGTCGACGACTGCGATCCCGGAATGGCTCTGGACCCCGCGTTTACGTCGACGTTCACGACGGGGGCCGGCGCGAAGCGTCCGCGGCCGCCCACCAATCTGGCGGCGGGAGACGCGACGGCGACCGCGATCCCGTTGTCGTGGACGGCCCCGACCCTGTACACGGACAACAGTGCAATTGGGAACCCGACGGCCCTGAGGTACATCGTGGAACGCTCGGCCTCTCAGACCGGACCGTGGACGGTGCTCACGGCCACGTCGATTCCGGAGACCGACTACCAGGACCAATCTGTGGTGGCCGGGCAGGCATACTATTACCGGGTGACGGCGGTAGATCCCGATTACGGGCCGAGCGAACCGACCGCCCCGATCCAGGCTACCGCGGGTGTGGCGCCGGGTCCCGGGTTCGACTGGCTCGTGATCCTCATCCCGATCGTCGTCATCCTGGTCGTCGTCGGCCTCTTCCTCCTGCTGCGGAAGAAGAAGCCCGTGGCGGTCCCCCCGGCGAAAGCGCCCGCGGGAGCGCCCCAGGCCCCGGCGGAGGCCGGGGAGCCGGCGCCGCCTGAGGAAGCGGTCGCGGAGCCAACGGACGAGGCTGCCGGCGGGGAAAAGTTCATCCCCTGTCCGAACTGCGGAACGATGGTGAAGCCGACCGATGCGGAGTGCTTCGTTTGCGGGGCGAAGTTGTAGCGTTGCGCTCCTGATCCTCGCCGCCCTCTCCCTGGCGGGGCAGACTCCCGGATTCCCGGGCGGCCCGAGCCTGACCGTGGCGCCCACGATCACCGCCACCGTGCCCGCCGCGGACGCGACGAACGTCTCCCTGGCGGCGGTGATCATCGTGAACTTCTCCGAGAACATGAGCGACACGACGGTCAGCCACCAGATGCTGCCCGTTGCAGCCCTGACGCCGTCGTGGCCCGCGCCCAACGTCCTGCACCTCACCCCCGCCCCTGCGCTCGCGAACTGCACGGTCTACACGATCGTCGTCCGCGGGAACGACTCGGACGAGAACCTCCCACTCGTCGGCGACGGGATCCCGAACCCGTGGTCGTTCAAGACGGCCTGCGACCGCCCGTACATCCTCAGCACGTCACCCGCGGACGGGGAGGGGAACGTGTTGCCCGATGCCGACCTCGTGATCCGCTTCAGCGAACCGTTGGACTGCTTGACTGTGCAGATCATGTTCGTCCCGAGCCTCCTCCCGCCGGCGAGCTACGACGTGTTCTGCTTGGACGAAACCGCGACGGCAATCCTGAAGGACGGCACGAGGTTCCGGACGAACACGACTTACGCCGCGACCGCCACCGGGCAGAGCAACGACACCCACGACGACCTCGTCGCCGCCATGAACTGCGCCCCCTGCGCGGTCCCGAACCCGTGGACCTTCGGGGTGAACGGGCGCCCGATCGTCTCGGCGCCGACGCTCTCCGTCACGGGATGCCTCGACGCGGGCACCCTGCTCGACGTGTCATGGTCGATGGCCGATCCCGAGGATACCCCCACGGATCTTCTCGTGCACATCACCTTCCTGAACGCGTCCGTGCGCGAGACGATCTTCGGACCCGCGTCCGGGTTCCCCGCGTCCGCCTCGTTCGGATGGACGATCCCCGAGGGGGACCTCAACACGACCGTCCGCGTCGAGGTCACGGACTCCGCGGGCGCGAGCACGTGGAACGAGAGCGAGGAGTTCCGCATCGATCTCGGCCCGCCGAGCGTCGTGTCGACGAATCCGCTCCCGGACGCCACGGGCGTGTCGACGAACGCACAGATCACGATCGCGTTTTCGGAGCCGATGAACCGGACGGCTGTCGAGCTCGCGATCTCCGCCGACCCCCCGTTTGCGGGCCCCCCCGTGTTCCTCTGGCAACCGGGGGACAGGGCGGTGACGGTCCGCCCCTTCGCGCTCCCGTACGAGCGGACGATCGCGGTCACCGTCGGAAGGACGGCGGTCGACACGTGCGCCCCCGGACGCCCGATGACCTCGGACTACGTGTTCCGCTTCACGACCGTATCCCCCAATCCCTCCACACCGCGTGGACTGTCGTCGCCCTCGTACGGCGAGACGACCGTCACGCTGCGGTGGACCGCCGTGACGACGTATGTGACCGGGGATCTGATCGTCGCCCCGGACGTCGTCCGATACCGCGTGTTCCGTGGGAACGCGACGGACCCCGGCGAGGAGATCGCGGACACCGCCGAGACGGAGATCACGGACCGCGACCTGACCCCCCGGACCCCCTACTGGTACCGGGTCCAGGCGTACGTGGGCACCCGGAATTCCGGGATGACCGCAACGCTCCAGGTGTCCACGCTCGCCCCGTTCCTGGACCGGACGGAGGGCCGGCTCTCGATCGCCGTCGCGATGGTCGCCGTCGCATCGGGCGCGGGCGCCGGGGCGATCGTGCGATACCGGAGGAAGCGACGGGAGGCCGAAGTCGCGCTGGAGGACGAGATCGAGGAGATCGTGGGGCTCGTCCGCAGGGTCCGCACGGAGCGGGACCCCGCAAAGCGAAGGAAGCAGGAGGCGGCCCTCCAGGCGCACTTCCGGGCGCTCGTGCAGGGCGGCGACGAGGGAGACGCGTCGTTCCGCGCAGACCCGCGGTTGGACGGCCTGTATCATGCGCTCGCGAGGGCGCTCGTGCGCAGCCCGGAGGTCGACATCGCGAGCGGCCGGATGGCGGTGGCGGCACGGCTCAAGGAGCTGATCCCGCGATTGAAGGAACAGGGCGCCGCGTACAGGCTCCTGAGCGAGGCGGAGGCGAGCGTGCAGAGCGACCTGTTCCCAACGCTCCCGGAGTCCGCGCGGAAGGCGCTCCTCCTCGTCTACTTCTACGGCCTCGAGGAGTACCTGAACAACCGCCTGCGGGGCCTGATCCCGG
>DATEUK010000018.1:0-21595 GCA_035283165.1 Thermoplasmata archaeon | reverse complement strand
GATCAGTTCCCGCTCGTGCTTGTCCTTGATCCATCCCTGCGCCTTCATCTCCCGCAGCCCCTTCGAGAGCATCTCGCGCAGGTTCCCGAGGTGGAGCAGGTTGTTCGCGTTCCCCGCGCTCCCCAGGTACGCCGCCAGGCTCGCATCCTCCGCGAGCGCCTTCTCGATGCCGCCACGGAAGATCTCCTCGAATTGCTGCGTCTTGGGCTCGAGGGGGAGCACGGCGCCGCCGAGCGTTCTCTTGATCCCGCCGAGGACGCCCTTCCCCGCCTTCGCGACCATCGGGGGATAGACGATCAAGCGCCGCCCGCGCTCGCTCGTGAGGGAGCCGACGAGGATCGGCATCCGGACCACGGTCGCCCCGGACACGGTCGCGGGGACGCCCTGGCCCTCGAGGAACCGGATCCTCTCCTCGAGTTGGCGGGTGAGACCGGCGATGCCGAGCAGGACCCTCCCGACGAGGCCGATCAGGCTCTGCTCCTCCTGGTTCAAACGGGCGATTTCCGCGTCGCGCTCCCGCTCGATCTCCCGAATCCGGTCCCACTGCGCCTGCACCTGGCGGTCGTAGTTCGACCGGGTCTGTGCCATCTCGTCCTGGTATCGGGCGACGTCGCCGCGGGCGCGGTCCCACTCTCCGCGCGCCTCCTCCCGCTTCTTCTTCGCGTTGGACGCAGCCTCCGGGTTGTCCTTCCGGCGAGCCTCCTGCTCCCAGCCCGCCAGGTCCGCCTCGACCTTGCGGACGTGGGACTGAAGGTCCAGGAGCTTCGGCTGCATGGCGACCCACCGTTCCTCCCGCTCCCGCTCGAGCTGGGCGACGCGGGCGTTCACCTCCGGCCGGACGCCCTCGATCCGCGCCCCGAACCGCTGGATCGTCTCCTCACGGGTCCGGGAGAGCTGCGCCCGCACGCGGTTCTGCGCCTCCTCCAGGGAGCCCCGCGCGCGCGCGAGGGCCTCGACGTCCTTGGACATCGTGATCCCGACCTCGCGCATCCGTCCGACCGCCGACTTCGCGTGCTCCTGGGAGAGCCGCGGGGTCAGCATCGGGGTGCCCCGGACCTGTCGCGGCTTCGCGAGCGCCATATGAGCGAGCACGTCCCGCATGAACTCCTCGTGGATGAACAGGCCCATGATCGGCAGGTTTTCCACGGTCGCGAACGCGTCGAAGTACGCGGCGCGCGCCGTGAGCAACGCGAGGAGGGTCGTGTGGTCCTTCGCGGCGTCCGCGGCGGCGGTGAACGGGTCCGGGTCCGGGATCCGGCCCTGGGAGATCACGTACGACCAGACGCCCATGCCGTCGAACACGAGGTGTCGGTCGTCCCGCCACGGGACGACGACGATCGGCCAGTACAGCATGCTCGCGAACTCGAGGGTCTCCTCGCGCTTCCGGAGCAGCCCCGCCTTCTCCCGCTGCTTCTCCATGTCCGCGAGGACCGTCGCGAGGGTCATCTCGAGCGGGAACTCCTCCGCGACGCCAGCCTCGCGCTCGATCACGGCGAACGGCAGCACGAGCTCGGAAGTCGGTTCCTCCATCTCTCCCATCCGGGGCGCGGGGCCATCTCCCCCGAGGGGTAAATCGTTTCGGTCCCGGAACCGGAAGGACGCAGGTCACACGTAGCGCGTGCGCGCCTGTTCCCGGGCGAACTGCGGGAGGTAGTACGGACCGCCCGCGCCCTTGAACGTCACGGAACTCCTCTTCCAGCCCCCGAAGGGCTGCACACCGACCACGGCGCCGGTCGTCGCACCTTGGCGGCGGTTCGCGTACGCGACGCCGGCCTCGATGCGCGCGAAGAACGCGTCCACGTCGCGCGCGTCCCCCGTGAAGATCCCGGCGGTGAGCCCGAACTCCGATCCGTTCGCGATCTCGATCGCTTCGTCGAGCGTCTTGAACGGGAGCACGGACAGGATCGGGACGAACAGCTCCTCCCGGTGGATCGGGTGGTTCGCGGGGAGGCGGTCCACGATCACCGGCTCCACGTAGTACCCGTGCTTCAGCACGCCGTCGGACCGGACGCTGCCGCCCGTGAGGACCTTCCCGTACCGCTTCGCGAGCCCGGCGTACTTCACGAACGTGTCGAACGCCGCCTCGTTGATCACGGGCCCGAGGAACACCTCCCGCTCGTGCGGCGGCCCGATCACGATCTGGTCCGTCCGCTCGACGAGGGCGTCCAGGAACTCGGCCTGCACCTTCCGCTCGACGAGCACGCGGGACGTCGCGCTGCACTTCTGCCCGCCGTACCCGAACGCCGCGCGCATCACGCCCTCCGCCGCCGCGTCCACGTCGGCGGTGGCGGTGACGATCGCGGGGTTCTTCCCGCCCATCTCCGTCACGATGGGCTTCGGGGCGCCGGCGGTGAACGCGCGGAACGCCGCCAGGCCCACCTCCTTCGATCCGGTGAACGCGAGGCCGGCCACGTCATCGGACGCGACGAGGGCGCGCCCCACGGTGCCCCCTCCGCCGGTGACGTAGTTCAGGACCCCGGAGGGGAGGCCCGCCTCGCGCAGGATCTCGTACAGACGGAGCGCGAGGAACGGGGTGTCGCTCGCAGGCTTCAAGACGACCGTGTTCCCCATGACGAGTGCCCCGCTCGTCATCCCCGTCGCAATCGCGAGGGGGAAGTTGAACGGGGAGATCACCGCCCACACGCCGTACGGCCGGAGGACGGCGCGCGCGCGCTCGTTCTTCACGGAGCGCCCCATCTCGCGGTCGAACCCTTGGTGGTCGACGACCTGCTGCGCGTAGTACCGGAGGAAGTCGATCGCCTCGTCCACGTCCGCGACCGCCTCGAACCGGTTCTTCCCGTTCTCGAACGACATGAGGGCGGCGAGGCCGTACTTCTCGTCGGACATCACGTCCGCGGCGAGGAGCATCACGCGGACGCGGTCGAGCGGGTCCGCGTCCCTCCACTCGGGGAACGCGCCCTTCGCGGCGGCGATCGCCGCCCTCGCGTGGTCGCGCGTCCCGGCCTGGAAGCGGCCGACGAGGATCCGGAGATCCCCGGGGGAGCGGTCTTCGAACGTCGGCCGCCCCGTGACCGCCCGGTCCCCGATGTGGATCGGATGGGTCTCCCCGAACCGCTCGCGCACCTTGTAGACCGCGGCCTCGTAGCGGGAGTGGAACTCCTCCTGCCTCCCGGAGTCGACCGCAGAGAGCCACGTGCGCTCGTTCGTGAACTCCATGGATCGCGCCCTGCGGGGCGACAGATGCGGACGGCGCGGGATAAGGGTTTCGACCTGCTGCGCGGACCCTGAGAACGTCCTCGCGTCGCGAGCCGGTCACCACGGGCACGGGCGCAGCGCGAGGCCGAACACGATGAACGCGGTGGCGATCGCGAGGGACCCCGCCGCAAGGGCGAGCGCCGTCCGGGACCTCGCGGTCCCGAGCGTGTACACGGACACGAGGGAGACCATCACGCCTGCGAACGCGAACGCGGTCGCGCCGGACGCGACGCTCACGGCCGCGAGGAGATCCCCGACGGTCGCCCCCGGCCGGCAGACGGGCACCGTCACGTACGTGAACGGGAGCACGATGACGGAGAAGACGAAGGACAATGCCGCCAGGGGCACTGCGAGTCGCTCGCCCGCGCGCACGCCCGCCACTGCCGTTCGTGGGCCTTACTATTTCTGGTGCACCGGTTGAACAATCCCGTGTGCGAGTCACTGGATGTAGTCCGTGGACCCGCGGTAGTCCGCGTACATCCCCGCGGCGGACATCTGGCCGAGCAGCTCGCGCGCGATCTCGCGCGTGTACGCGCCCTGCACCTCGTCTGTCCCCAGCCACTCGAGCACGATGCGCACGACGTCCGCGCGCTCCTCCTTCGTGAGCGCCGTCCCGATGGAGCCGAGGGCCGTCTCCACCCGCCCCATCGCGAGCACGAACTCCTTGCACCGATCCACGATCGCCTGCGCCTCGGGCCTCATGGGAACACCGAACCCCCAACGGAGCGAACGTATAAACGTCCGCGCTCGTTCGAACGCGCTGCCTTGGAGCCCGTGCGGGTCGCGAGGGTTCACGACGTGAAGCCCGGGGAGGCGCGGGTCGTCGTCGTCTCGGGCCGGCCCGTCGCCCTGTTCAACGTGAACGGCACGTTCTACGCGACGGACAACACGTGCCTCCATCGAGCCGGCCCCCTGGGCGAGGGGTTCCTTGACGGCGCGGTCGTCACGTGCCCGATGCACGGATGGCAGTACGACGTGCGAACGGGGCAGTCGTTCATGAACCCCACCGCCAAGCTGCGCATCTACCGCGTGGTGGTCGAGGGGGACGACGTGAAGGTCGTCCCCTGATGTCCGCGGTGCGCTGGTCTCCGGCAATCAGCCAGACCATTGCGACACCTTTTTCCCGGCCGCTCGGTTCCCGCGGAGGTGGCGGACGTCGTCCCGTTGATCTTCACGGGCTTGGCGGCCTTCTCGTTCTGCCTCGCCCTCGCGTCGCTCCTTGGCGGGATTCGCTTTCGGATCCTCGCGATGCAATCCGCCCGCAACCCCCGTCCCGAATACGCGCCCCCTGCGGTCGTGATCGTCGCCTGCAAGGGCGTGGATCCCGGCCTCGAGGCGAACCTGGCGGCGTTGCTGAACCAGGACTACCCACACTATCGCGTCATCTTCGCCCTGGACGACTTCGAGGACGAGGCGCACGACGTGATTCGCGTGGCGGCGAAGAAGACCCGCGTCCGGTGCATGGTTGCGACCGCGGAGCCCGTGAGGAACGCGACGGGGAAGGCCGCGGCCCTCATCGGCGCTGCGAAGGAGATCGCCGCCAGCGACGAGGTCCTCGCGTTCATGGACTCGGACGCGCGGGCGCCAAGGCATTGGCTCCGCGACCTCGTCGCCCCGCTGCAGGATCCCTCGATCGGCGCCGCCACGACGTACCGATGGTACACGCACGACCGAACCCTCGCGTCCGCGACCAGGGCGGCGTGGAACGCCGCGGGGACGAACATCCTTTTTAGCGAGAAGCTCAACTTCGCATGGGGCGGTTCGTACGCGATCCGCCGGGAGACGTTCGAGCGCACGTTCGTCGCCGCCAAGTGGGGCACTGCGCTCAGCGACGACATGGTCGTCACCCAGGCGGTGAAGGGCGCGGGCCTCCGGGTCGCGTACGTGCCCGCCGCCACGGTCCTCACGGAGGAGCCGTGCGACTGGCGTGGGATGCTCGAGTGGACGACCCGACAGACCGTGATGATGCGTGCGTACGACCGCCGCGTCACGCGGTATGCCGGCCTCGCCTACGGGACGGTCGCGGGCAGCGTCGACCTCGGTATCGCTCTGTTGGCGGTGTCGGTGATTGCGGATTTCGCCTACTTCCTTCCTGCGCTCCTCCTCCTCGCGCACGTTCCGTTCCTCGCCGCCAAGGCCGCGCTGCGCCTCGGGACGTTCCGCCAAATCACGAGGCAGCGCCTCGGGCCGACGGGCGCCTTTGTCCTCGGTAGCCTCGTGACCCCGTGGCTCACCCTGTACGCGTTGAATGTCGCTCGGAAGGTCCGCCACCTGGCGTGGCGCGGGTCGGTCTACGAACTCGCGGGGCCCGCGCCGATCCGCGTCGTGCGGCGGTAGTCAGAGTTCGCCGGTGATGGCGAGAAGGAGAACGATTGCACCGAACACCGCCAGGGTCCCCACCATCGTCCAGATCGCGATCCGTCGGGCGTCCCCGGGTGCGGACCGCCTCAATCGAAGGATACTGATTGTGTACAGGAGGGCCCCGCCGAAGAACAGCCCCAGGTCCAGGAACGAGGGCCGAAGTCCCCAAGGTGGAGGCCAAGCACGGCGCCCATCAGGCCGATGAACGTTACCCCGACGGCGAGGGTCGCGCCGGTGACGGCGAGGAATGGCGCCACCTGGCGGTTCGCGGGGGTCGGGGGCGCCGGGTTTCGCGGGATCACGCTGTCTACCGCGATGGACGCCGCGCTCAAGTGCGTTCCGCCCGGACGGCCTCCTCGTGCTTCGCGAGCTCGCCAAGGAGGAGGTTCCGCCGGCGGCTCCTCCCGAGCGTGAACCACATCGACGCGACGGGCGGGAGGGCCGCGAGCCCGGCTACGGCGAGGAGGAACGGGACGTCGGCAGGCATCCCCGCCCAGCTCAGGATTAGGAATCCCGCCGCCACGATCGTCGGCGGAAGGAAGAACGCGTACACGATCGTTCCGAGCCCGAGGAGCGGCTCGCGCGCGTCCGCGTGCATCCGCAAGACATCCTCGTCCGTGTACGACCGCACGTCCGTGACGAGCGGGCGGCCGAGATTCGCCATCGCGCGACGCACCGCCTCCATCGCGTACACGTATCCCGGCGACTCGCTCCGGAACCGCCGGATGGACCCGGGCGTGAACTTCACGGTCCGCCGCCGCCCGTCCGCGGTCTCAAGCCCCAGCCCGGTGTGGACAAGCGTGCCCGCGGAGGACGCGAACGGGGACATCGCCGCCCCGGAGACCTCGTACGACGCGGGGTACACGTTCCGCACGCGGTCCCACGGGATCCAGGGATCCTCGCGCAGGATGCGCCGCCAGAGCGGGAGGGACACCTCGATCCCGCGTGCGCGGACCAGTGTGGGGCTGGGCCTCTGAAGGAGCGCCCACGTGACGACCACCGCCAGCGGCAGGAAGCACGCGCCGCCGAGCGGGAAGAACTCCGAGGGGAATGCGAAGGGCGTCGCGAGCGTCACGATCGTCAGAAGGAGGAGCTCCGCCACGACCATCGGGCTCATCGGGAGGGGCTTGTACTCGAAGAGGAGCGGCCCGCGGTCGTGCACGACGGTCCCACGGCTCGTCTCCTAGTAACGGTTCCGGTCGATATTTATCTCCCCGCGATGAATTGAAATACGGGGACCCTGATGCGGGGGCATGCCGTCCCACGAGCCCCCTCCGATGGGAGCGCAGTCTTCCACGCAACCGCCGGCGGGAACCTACGCGACTCCGCAGCCCCACATGGGGTCCCCCGGGGGGACGCCGATGGGGCCGCCCGGCGTCGGGCCGTACTACGGTTACGCCCCCCAGCGTCCTCCGATCTCGATGTCGTTCGACCTGCCGAAGAAGCTGATCTTCCTGGGGAACGCGCTCGCCATCCTCCTGGTGTGGATCGCCCTCATGGTCCTGGCGCTGGCCTCGCTCGACCTGACGGGGTTCCGAGCGATTCGGGCCTTGTACCTGTTCGGGACCCTCGTGGGATTCGCCTCCTGTCTCCTCGGCGCCTTGGGCAGCTCGAAGACGGACCCGTACCAGAACCTCGGCCTCTTCCTCGTTTCGGGCTTCTGGGTCTTCGCGATGACGTTCGGGTTCGCTTCCCTCCCGTAGGCCTCCGGCCCCGCGCCCGTGGCGGACGGTCGGACGCAGAATCCTTTTGTCCGGGGGTCCGTTCGCTGGGCCGTGCTGTGCCTCGGGATCGAGGGAACCGCCCACACCGTGGGCGTCGGAATCGTCGACGATGCGTGCCGGATCCTCGCGAACGTGTACGCGACCGTCCGGCCGGAGACCGGCGGCATCCATCCGCGGGAGGCGGCGAACCACCACGCGGAGAAGGTCGTCCCCCTGATCCGCGAGGCGGCCGCGAAGTCGGGCGTTCGTCTCGACGAGATCGACGTCGTCGCATTCTCCCAGGGACCGGGCCTCGGGCCGTGCCTCCGCACCGTCGCGACCGCCGCGCGGGCGCTCGCGCTCTCCCTCCAGCGACCGATCGTCGGCGTGAATCACTGCGTCGCCCACCTGGAGATCGGGCGCGGGCGGTGCGGGTGCGATGACCCCGTCCTCCTCTACGCCTCCGGCGGCAACACGCAGGCGATCGCCTTCGCCTCCGGGAGGTACCGAGTGTTCGGGGAGACGCTCGACATCGGCGTCGGGAACATGCTGGACAAGTTCGGGCGGGAGGTTGGCATGCCGTTTCCTGCGGGGCCGCTCATCGAGAAGCGCGCGAGGGACGGGGCGAACCTGCTCCCGCTCCCGTACAGCGTCAAGGGGATGGACGTCGCGTTCAGCGGCATGCTCACTGCCGCGCTCGCGCTCCACCGCCAGGGCGCGCGGCTCGAAGACCTGTGCTACTCGATCCAGGAGACTGCGTTCGCGATGCTGACGGAGGTCACGGAGCGCGCGATGGCGCACGTGGACAACGAACAGGTGCTCCTGGGGGGCGGAGTCGTCCGCAACAAACGGCTGCAGGCGATGGTCGAGAGGATGGCGGCGGACCGCGGGGCGAAGATGTTCGTGCCGGAGGGCGAACTGTGCATCGACAACGGCGCCATGATCGCGTGGACCGGCCTCCTACAACACACGTCGGGACGGCGCATGGCGGTCGAGGAGACCTTAATCGACCAGCGGTACCGCACGGACGAGGTCGAGGTCACATGGCGGTAGCGATCTGGAGCCTCCGTCCGAAGGAAACCTCGGACCATGGCGCAATCCTGGATCTTGCGCAAACGCTGAACAAGTGGTTCACGTCCGAAGGCCTTGACGAGATACGCCGAGACCTGGCAGGACACCGCGGGTCTGTGGCCGTTCTTCGCGGAACCATCGTCGGATTCGCCACCTGGAACCCAATCGACCAAGATGTCGCCAACCTGTCCTGGATGGGCGTGGCAGAATCGGATCATCACCGGGGGATCGGCACCGCCCTTCTTGCGGCAATTGTGGACGACGTGAGGCGGCGCGGGTTTCAACACCTCGAAGTCTCCACCGTGGCGGATTCCGTGGACTACGTCCCGTATGCGGAGACCCGGCGGTTCTACCGTTCACGCGGTTTCAGGGACTTCCGCGTCGACGTCAACCATTTTGGCCCACCCGGAGACCGATACGATCGTCTCCTGCTTCGTCTCGACCTCCGGAAGTTGGACCCCGGCCCTTGAGCGGGTCCCTACATCCGAGCTTCGACAGCCGCCACAGCGCCTCCACGCGCGACCGGGTACGCGGTCTCCGCGAGCACGGCTTCGATCGCCGCCCACGTCGCCCGCATATCCTCCATCGAGCAGATACCCATGTGCCCGATCCGGAAGATCTTCCCCTTGATCTGCGCCTGTCCCCCCGCGACGATGACGTTGTGCTCCTTGAGCAGCGCCTTCCGGAACGCCCCATCGTCGATCCCCGGCGGGTAGTTGATCGCAGTGACCGTGTTCGACGCGACCGACTCGTCCGGGTACAGGGACAGGCCGATCGCCTTCGCGGCCGCGCGGCACGCCTCCGCGAGTTTCGTCGTCCTCCGGATGCGCGCCTCCAGGCCTTCCTCCCGGAGCAGCCGCAGGGCCTCCCGCACCGCGAGGAACAGGGGGATCGACGGCGTGTACGGCGTGTCCTCCTTGTCCCGGAGGGCGTCGATGTGGGCGCGCAGGTTCAGGTAGTACGCCGTCTCGTCGTGAAGCTGCTCGTAGGCGCGCCTCGAGACCATGACGCCCGCCAACCCGGCCGGGGCCGCCAGGCACTTCTGCGAGCCGAGGACGACCGCGTCGAGCCCCCACTCGTCCGGGCGGCACTCGATCCCGCCGACGCTCGTGATCCCGTCCGCGAGGCACATCACGTCGTGCTTTCGGCACAGCGCCGCGACCTCCCGGAGGGGGTTCGTGACCCCCGTGCTCGTCTCGTTATGGCACACCGTGAGCGCGCGGTACTCCCCCTCCTCGAGAGCGGTCGCAACGCGCGCGAGGTCCATCGGCTTTCCCCACGGGAAGTCGATCATCGTCGGCGTCGCGAACAGCCGCGAGAGCTCGTACCCGCGCTCGCTGAACTTCCCATTCACCAAAGTGAGGACCCGGTCCCCCTTCCGGAGCAGGGAGGCGATCACCGCCTCGAGGCCCGCGGTCCCGGAGCCCGAGATCGCGGCGACCTCACCCGTGGTCTGGAACAGGTAGCGGAGGCCTTCGCGTACGTCGGCGTTCACCTCGCGGAACTCCGCCCCTCGATGGTTCGTGACCGCGCCCATCATCGCCTGGAGGACGCGCGGGTCGACTTTGACGGGCCCGGCCAGCATGAATACAGGTTCCATGACGACGATGCGCCGCATCCTGGAGGCGACCTTAAGGGTTCTCAGCCGAGTCGATCTTCGCACTGGAAACCGCGGCGTCGGTCTTATATAGCGGTCCTCCCATCCGTCCGACAACCGTATGTCAGAATAAGGACAAACGACGTACGGATGTCGGGATGGAGGCCGCGGATGGGAAACGATGACGAGAAGGTGACGGTTCGAATTCCGAAGCGATTCCTGAAGGCGATCGACTTCCTCGTGGAACTCGACGACTTCTCCTCCCGGAGCGAGGCGGTGCGCGCCGGGGTTCGCGACATGATCTACGCGCGCGTGGACCTCGTGACGGACCGCGTCCGGAAGTTGCACGCCGCCGAGGCCGCGGTGGCGGAGAAGGACTTGCTCAAGAAGCAGTTCCTGCAGAAATGATCGCGATTACGCTCGCCGGGATGGGATCACCCAGAGGGAGCGTGGTGACCATCCATGGCACCTCACGCTTTACCTCCCCCCAACTACGGGTGGCCTAGACGGTCACCCGCTCTTTTTCTTCCGGTCGAACGGTTTAACTAGCGCACGGATGTTGGCCGACGCGATGGCGGCCCCGGCGGGGGTGCTCCAACGTTCGGCCTTGGTGGGCATTCCCCTCGCGCTCGTCGTCCTGATCTTCGTGACCCCGGGCCTCCTCGTGCGCCCGGGGGAGACGCAGGCGACGGACATCCCCTCCCTGATCGCGCGGATCATGGGGAACCCTTGGAACGATACGGTGAACGAGTCCGCGGTCTTCTACGTCCGGAGCGCCCTCGGACTCCCCCTGTACGAGAACATCACATTCAATGTCACCGGCATCGACACGCAGGCCGACATGAGCAAGTCGTGCGGCGGCGCCGGTGCGTGGGAGAACGCGACCTGGACATGTGGGGATTCTCGGGTCCCGTCCGTGTGGCTGAAGCTCCCGGTCGTCGACGAAGGCGCCGTCAACGTGACCGCGATGACCGAGCACGGGAGCACGCGGTTCTGGTACAACGCGACGTTCGAGTTCGAGTGGGCCGGCCCCAACCTGTGGGTCATCCGCGTCACGCCGGAGGGGGACGAAAACTCGTTCGATAGCGCGACGCAGTTCACGACGGACATGCAGCGGGAGGAGAATCCATGAGACGGCGGAATCTCTTCCTGTGGGCCGCGTTCGTCCTCGCTCTCATCGCGATCGAACTTGCACTCGTCACGCGCGTGCTCCGGTTCGACCTCACGAACTTCTACTTCATCGTCGTGGCGATCGCAGCCATCGGCATCCTGGCGATCATCGGCGCAGTGTTCATCGGGATCTTCCTCACCACGCGGATCCTGAGCTCCCAGAAATTCACGCCCTTCGAGCGGGAGATGCTCGAGATGCGGGAGGACGTCAAGAGGCTCACCGCCAAGGTCGAGGAATTGGGGGACACGCTGGCGGGGAATCCGGGCAGGGAACGGTAGGCCGTAGGCCTACGCCAGGCGCTCCGGGCACCCTTCGCGGCGGGAACAGTGGATGCACTTCCCCGGACGGTTGTGGTTGCGGTGGGCTTCTCCTTTCGCAAGCGCGCGACGCATGTCGTCGAGTTTCCCGAGGAGGAGCTTCTTCAGGTCCTCGTTGTACTCGATCTCGTGGCTCGCGCTTTCGTACCGGATGACTCCGTGGGGCGGCGCCTTCCCGTACCGCTCCTCGACGAGGAGGCAGTACGCCGCAAGCTGCAGGATATGGGAGAACAGCGGGCCGCGGGGCGTCCGGCCCGTCTTCAGCTCGACCGGGATCAGGGTGTCCCCCTCCGCGATCACGTAATCGGGTCGCCCCCGGAGGCCGTAGCGATCGCTCACGAGCAGTTCGGGGCGCGTCTCCTGCTGGTCCACGTACGCGACGTCCCCTTTCGTGGCCCCGAACTTCAGCCGCTTGGCCGCCGCCAACATCGCGTGCAGGATCGACCGGCGGAGGAAGAACGTCGCGCCGATGAGCCAGATGAGGGCCGCCACCTCCGCGGTGCGGCCGAGCCACGGGTCCTGGAAGAGGAACGTCGTCACGGACAGTACGGCGACGATCGTCGCGACCATCGCGAAGCCGAGGATTACGCGCCCCCAGAGGAGGCGATCCATGTCCGTCGCGATGCGGTCCGCGCGGTACAGGAGGTACACCGCCGCAAGGAGCCAGATCAGGGAGACCGCGTCGAGGATGAGGGTCACGGCGAACGTCGTCGCCGAGATGAAGGACACCCCGATCACTGCGACGATCGTGGCGGCGAGCGCGAAGTACAGGACCGTGGTCTCCGACTGTTTCGCGTGGAGCTCGTGCTTCTCGATGCTCCGGATCTCGTCCCCGAGCTCCTCGTGTTTCGTGATCCCCTCGACGATCTCCTCGCCCGTCTCGTCCGCCGCCTGCCGGCTGAGCCACCACGTCAGGGGGCAGTACCCGTACTTCTCGACCTCGCCCGCCGAGAACACCGGATTGGCGGCGGCGACCACGCGTTCCCATTCATGGCGGCTTATTTATCCTTTGGCGGCTGCGTCTCATGTACAAGATCCCAACGGCAAGCCCCGCGGACACGACGGCCGAGGCCGCCACGGCAGACCCCTCCAACGGTGGCGCCACATTCGGATTCGTGACGACGACCCGGGCGGTGTCCTCGGCGGCGTTGCCCCACGTGTCCGAGACCCGCAGGCGCAGCGCGAACGCTCCCGCGGCCCGGTAGACGAACGATGCGCGGGGCCCCCACGCATCGAAGGTGCCGTCGCCCTCGAAGTCCCACGACCAGTTCACGACCTCGTGGTCGTCCGAGGATCCGAGCCCGACGAACTCCACACGGCTCCCGCGGGGCGCCGTCCGGTCCGGCCCGGCGTCCGCGACCGGAGGGGTCACGTCGTCCTTCCAGTCCCACGCGAACACGTTGTCGAAGTACGACGCGAGCTCCTCGTTCTCGACGAGAAGCCCGGCTTCTCGGTTCGCGGTCGGCGAGTTCCGGTTCCAGTTGATGCTCGACACGAGGGTCCACCTTCGGTCGACGACGAACCCCTTCGTGTGCATTCGGGTGAAGGCGTGGGCGCCGAGGTCGACCAACTTCGCCTGGAGGTCGAGTCCCTCGGCGGCGGCAATCCCGTCCACGTAAGCGACGGTGTCGTCGTTGTCGATCGGATCGTCCTCCTCGACGTTGAACGACGACGCATCGAGGAGGAGGCGCACGGCCACACCGCGGCGTGCGGCGGCGAGGAGCTCCTCGAGGTACAGGTTTGCGAAGGGACCCCAGGTCGCGTCCGCGTAGAACATCTCGACGTGGATGGACGCGGCCGCGGACCGCAGGACGCCCCGGATCGTGTCCATCGAAAGGGCCGTCTCGGGGCCGAGGACCGGGAGGACCCGGAAGCGGCCGGAGAACTCCTGCGGGGGGAAGGTCGGTCCGCGCGCCTCCGTCGGATCCGCGGTCGGTGCCACGGGCTGGATCGTCATCCCGGCGAGCGCGGTCACGTCCCGACGCCGAGGATCGAAGTCCTCCTCGAAGACCGCCGCGAAATACGCCGCCAACGGCGCGTGCTCGACGATTACGACCCATCCGCGCGAACCCGCGAGGGGCGCCGGAGGGAACGCGGAGACGCCCCAGTTCTCCGTGGACAGGATGACCGTGCGGTTGTCCACGATCCCGTACTTCGCGTGGCCGAACCGGTATCGCTTCTGGACGTCCAGGGTCGCGTTGCCGGTGAGGAAGTGGATCTTCGCGCGGGGGGCGAGGTCCTGGACGATGTCCCACTCCTCCTCGTCGATGCCCCCGACCGGTGCGCCTTCCAGGAGGATCCGGACGCGCACCCCTGCCGAGGCCGCGGCAGCGAGGGGGCCCGCGAGCGCGGCGTGCGTCAAGGTGTAGAGGGACAGGTCAATCGACTCGGTCGCCGTGCCGATCAGATCGATCAGCGGAGTCATCTGGGCATCGGGACTGACGAACGCGCGCACGGTCCCCGTGAAGTCGAAGGAGGCGGGCGCGAACTCCGACTGCCCGAGGGACCACACGCGGACGAGGTCCCAGTCCTCGCTCCCGTTCGTGTCCCGCCAACCGCCCTCGTGCGCCCGACGGGCCACCTGCCCCGAACCCACCTTCCCCGCCGGCGCCCCGGTCCATCCCGGACCGGAGTACGGGGAGCGTCCGTAGGCGAAGGCGTCGGTCGTCACCCCGGACGCATCCCGGAGGATCACCTCGTCCCCGTCGTTGTTCAACTGCAGCGTCCCGGCGGCGGCCATGGCGGTGGCGTTGCCAGCGCCGTACCGGTAGTCCGCATCGCGGAGCGTGTCCTCCCAGTAGGCCGTGGAGTTCTGGGCGACGGTCGCACGGGACCCGGCCTGGATCACCGAGCCGGCGGGAAACGTGAGGGTCCCCTCCTGATCGGTGATCGTCCATCCGGAGACGTCGAGCGGAACGTCACGGGGATTCGCGACGACGACGTACTCGTCCGCGCGCAGCGCGCGATAGTACGCCTCGACCACGAGGGCCGGTGCCGCCCACTCGGCCGGTCGCACCCCGCCGCCAAAAAGGGCGAGAGGGGCGGGAGCGGAGGCACCCGGACGTCCTCCTGGGAGGACGGCAGGGAGGAGCAGGGCGAGCAGGAAGGCCACCACCGCGCGCCGCATCCCTCTCGAAGACCGGTAGGTGCCGCCAAGCATTTGGCGGCTTCGCGTACATCTACGCGGCTCGACCGAGCCCTTTCGCCAGGTCGCGCAGCGCTTTCTCCGGGTTCTTCGCCTTCACGACGCCGGAGGCCAGCAGGACGCCGACGGTCCCGAGTTCCAGGGCCTTCGCGACATCCTTCCCGGTCTTCACCCCCGCCCCGCACAGCACCTGCACGTTCGGGTTCGTCCCATGGATCCGCCGCACGGACTTCGTGATGATCTCCGGCCTGGCGGTCGTGACGCTCACGGTTCCGCCGATCAGCTCCGGCGGCTCGATCGCGATGTAGTCCGGGCCGAGCTTGGCGGCGGTCTCCGCCTCCGCGACGTCGTCCGCGCACACGACGACCTCGAGCCCGAGCTTCCGGCCCCGCGCGATCAGGTCCCTCATCTCCTCCCAGGCGACCTTCCGCTCGCTGTGGTTCACGAGCGTGCCCACGGCGCCCGCTGCGACCGCGGCCTCCGGCGGCAACCACCCGGTCGCCTTCCCCGCCTCCGCCGGGTCGAGGTGCTGCGCGAACACGGGGATGCGGACGGACTTCGCGACGAATGCCAGGTCAAAGGCGGACGGCGCTACCGCCAATGAGCGGCCCGTTTCCTCCGCCACCGTCGCGCACGACCGCGCGAGTTCGACCGACCTCGGACCGAGGGCTTCGGCGTACGCCTTGAAGTTCACGAGGAGGAACGGGGTGCGCACGGCCCGGGATGCGGGACGCGGGTTATCAACGTTCGCGGGGCGCTCCGCCGGGATCGCAATCGGCGCGTGACCCCGAGCCCCGGTCAGAAGAGCCCCCGGATCGTCCCGTCCTCGTCGATGTCCATGCCCAGGGCCGCCGGCTCCCGCCCGAGCCCCGGCATCCGCACGATATCCCCCGCGATCACGACGAGGAATCCGGCGCCCGCGCTCGCGCGAACCCCCCGGACCTCGAGGACCCAGCCCGCGGGTGCCCCCCGGAGGCTCTCGTCGTCCGAGATCGAGAGCTGCGTCTTCGCGATGCACACCGGGAGGCGGTCGAGCCCCGCGTTCCGGAGACGCTCGAGGTCCTCGAGCGCGACCGCGTCGTACTTCACCTCGCCCGCCCCGTAGATCTCCGTGGCGACCTTGGCCACCTTCTCCTCGAACGGGTCCTCGTCCCGGTAGACGGGGCGGAGCTGGCACGGGCCGCCGCGGGTGGCCTCCAGCACGAGCGTTGCCAGGGCCTCGCCCCCGCGACCCCCGTCGGCGTGCATCGTGTGCGGGGCAGCGGGGACGCCGAGATCCTCGCAATGGTCCACCACCGCCGCCACCTCCCGGTCCGTGTCCGAGGGGAAGCGGTTCACCGCCACGACGGGTCGGAGGCCGAGCTTCCGGACGATCCGAAGGTGCGCGTCCAGGTTCGAGAATCCCCGCTCGACCGCCGCCAGGTCCTCCTCCCCCACGTCGCGTCGCTTCGCACCGCCCTCCCGCTTGAGCGCGCGCACGCTGGCGACGAGGACGGTCGCGTCCGGGCACAGCCCGCTCTGGCGGGCGACGATGTCCACGAACTTCTCCGCGCCGAGCTCCGATCCGAACCCGGTTTCCGTGACGACGAGATCCGCGATCCCGAGGCCGAGCCGGTCGGCGAGGACCGTCGAATGGCCGTGCGCGATGTTCGCGAACGGGCCCCCATGGACGAGGGCGGGCGTCCCCTCCGTCGTCTGCACCAGGTTGGGCATCAAGGCGTCCTTCAGCAGGATGGTCGAGGCCCCCTCGAGGGAGAGGTCGCGAACCGTGACGGGCCGCTCCTCCCGGTCGAACGCGACGACGATCCGCCCGATCCGCTCCTTGAGGTCCTTGAGGCCTTCCGCCAGGCTCAGGATCGCCATCACCTCGCTCGCGGCGGTGATGATGAATCCGTCCTCCCGCGGCACGCCGTTTCGCTTCCCGCCGAGCCCGATGACGATGCTCCGGAGCTGGCGGTCGTTCGTGTCCATGCACCGCGGGAACAGGACGCGCGTCGGGTCGATCCCCAGCTCGTTCCCATGGAAGACGTGGGCGTCGAAGACGGCGGCGATCAGGTTGTTCGCCGCGGTGACCGCATGGATGTCCCCCGTGAAATGGAGGTTGACGTCCTCCATCGGGAGGACTTGGGAGTACCCGCCGCCGGCGGCGCCGCCCTTCGTGCCGAACACGGGGCCGAGCGATGGCTCGCGGATCGCGACCAGGCCCTTCACGCCAAGCCGCCAGAACGTTTGTCCGAGGCCCACGCACGTCAGCGTTTTCCCTTCCCCGAGCCGCGTGGGCGTGGTCCCCGTGACGAGCACGAGCTTCCCCGGGGGGCTCCTCCGCGCGCGTTCCACCGCGGCAAGCCGGACCTTCGCGATGTGCTCCCCCCTCTGCACGAGGTCCTCGGGCGGGAGGGCCACGGATGCGGCGACCTCGAGGATCGGCCGCATGCGGGAGGCCTGTGCGATCTCGATGTCCGCGAGCATGGGGGTGGACCGGGGGCGAAGTCCTTAAGGGTGCGGACCACGGGCGATGGGACGGCTACCGGACGTCCTCCCACTTGCCCTGGTGCTTCTCCATGAGCTCGGGCATCGTCGTGTACTCCATCTCGTCCATCGGGAGGCGGTGGGGCTCGAACGGGCCGTGGCGGCGCATGTAGTCCGCGGGCTCCGCGACCTGCCTCCGTGCAGCTCGAACGCGGGATCGTCGAACGGGCCGCCGGATCTCAGAGGGTCGCGTTCGCGATCTGGTCGCGCATATCCTCGCAAGCGCGACGGCCTCCGCGCCGAGCGCCTCAGGTTCTGCCTTGAAGTTCAGGCGGAGAGGGGCGTGCGGCACGGCCGCCGATGTTCGGTTCCGGCAATGAACGATCTTCAACGGACGGGAGGCGGCGCGCCGGGGATTGCGTTTCGCGAAGGCGCGTTCCCCCGTCGCCAGAGGAAAGAAAACTAAGGCCGCATCCGCACGTTGACGGCGCGGCGGAAAGTCGTTGGCGCCCGCTCAGGGCCCTCCCGGGGTCTACGGACGCCGGGGGGACCGTTTCCGGAAACAGTCTTGGCAGTAGACCGGCCGCGTCCCGTCGGGCTTGAACGGCACCTGCGCCTTGTTGCCGCAGTTGGCGCAGACGATGTCGTACATCTCCCTCGGCCCGCGGTCGAACCGTCCTCCGCCGCCTCCGCCTCGATCTCGATCCATGTCTCCATCTCATTCCGGTTTCCTTGGGAACCGGATGAAGGGGACACGAAGTCCACCTATAAAAGGAGAAACCCTCCGGGTACACCCGTGGTTGCCCTTGTGCTTCTCCATGAGCTCGGGCATCGTCGTGTCCTCCATCTCGTCCATCGGGACGCGGTGGGGCTCGAACGGGCCGTGGGCGGCTGGAGCACATTGTGGAATCCCTTCTCGCGCATGCCCAGCAGCGCTATCCGACGCTCTCGGCGCCGTCGTCAACACCTCGGAGTTCGCGGAACTTCCCGTGCTTCTGAATGCGGTGCTTGAACCGTGCGTGGTGGCCTTTCCTCTCCTTCAAGTCGAGGAAATGTATCGAAATTAGCCTTCCCTCGGGCGCAACATGTCAGACGCATCTCTTTATGGGCGCCAGATGATCGAAGTTCCGTGGACCGCAAGACGGCCTTTGCCTTCCTCCTGGGGTGCGCCGTGGGCGCCGCGGCCACGGGGGCTGGTGCATATTTCCTGAGCTCCTCGATGATCACCTCAACGCCAGACTGCCCTCTCGAGTTCGGTGTCTCCTGGTTAAACACGTCGTCCGGATGGTTCTATGCAGTCGAGTCTCAGAGGTCCGAACCCCGATCCCTGGACGAGTACAACGTGACGTTCTACCTCCTCTCGCCCCCAGACCAGTACGGAAACCAGGGGGAACTTGTGGAACACTCGGGACCGCTCGGGGACTTGGTCGAGGCCACCGGGAACTTCTCGTTCGAGGATCGTGGCGCCCATCTCAGGAAGCTGGACGACGGCGGGGACTACTTCTGGGCGCGCGAATGGCACAATATCCGCGTGGAACGAGCCGGCCGGATAGTCGGCGGCACGGTCGGGTGCGCGTAAGCTATCGCACGTCCTCCCACTTGCCTTTGTGTTTCTCCATGAGCTCAGGCATCGTGGTGTACTCCATCTCGTCCATCGGGAGGCGGTGGGGTTCAAACGGGCCGTGGCGGCGCATGTAGTCCGCAAGCTCCGCCGCCTGCCTGCGCGCCGGGTCGAATGCGGGGTCGTCGAACAGGTCCACGGGTCCCACAAGGGTCGCGTTCGAGACCTGGAAGCCGAGTCCGAAGCACCGCGGCGGTCCGTCGAAGCGCGACGTCCGGTTGTCCTTCGCCCCCACGACCATGAGGGGACCGTTGTGCGATCCGCGGTTCCAGCCGGAGACGAGGAACGGCCACGCCCACGCCTCGAGGACCTCGCCCATCCCCGGGAGCCCGTTCTGCGCGCGCACGATCCCCACGGGGTCGTCCTTCCCGACGTATTTCCCAGCGATCTGGGACAGCTTGTCGGTCGAGATGCACGCGACGGGCTCGTCCTTCGGCACCTTGTCCGACCGCGCATAGACCCGCTTAATCACGAACCGGCCCTTTGTCCCGATGAACGCGAGCAGGTCGTACATCTCCTCGGGGCAGTTCAAGTAGATCCGCCGGTGCTCCTCGATGTCCCACACCTCGAACCGGAAACCCATGTGCATCGCAGGGTCGATCACGAGGCCGGCGCTGCAGAACGGATCCCCGAACATGCGGTAGACGGGGAGGTTGAACGCTCCAGGTTCCGTCTTGTCCATCATGAAGATCGCGACGGGCTCCGCAGGGCGTTCGACCATCTCGATCTCCGCGCTCCCGGGTCCCATGCCGCGGACGTTGCCGGCGAAGGCGTCGACGAGGAGGTCCTGCCCCGCGCCGTACAACTTGAGCTCCTTCGCGACCTCCGTGCACTTCACAAAGGTGAGCCAGGCGGTCTCGTGGATCTTCGGGTTGTCCACGCCTTTTGTGTGCGTCATTATGAGCTGGAGGTCGTCGCCGACGTGCGTGACGTAGAAGTCCTCAATCACGCCGAGGGAGAGCGCCTCCTTCAGCGAGGCCCGCGCAGTGTCGAGCAGCCTCGGGTGCACGACCTGATGACCCGCGATGCTCCCGACGTCGGCCTTGATCACGGAAAGGGTCGTCTTGTCCGCCATTCGGTTTCCCCCGGTCGCCCAACACAGGACGGCGGCATAAACCTTCTCGGCCGAGCGCCTGTGGAGGGGCTCTCATATCTCAGGACGCCTGTTCAAGATATCGCTACTTCCAGCCTTCCCCCGGAATCAAGGGCCAGGGCCGGGACGATGTCGTTTCGGAAAAACACAATCTTGATGAATCGTCCTGCTCCTCTGCCGGCGTGGACGCCCTCGACATCCGCATCGTCCGGACCATGGGCATCCAACCTTACGGTCGGAGCCCGAAAACTTTGGAGGCCCTCAGGCCGAGCGTGATTGCGAAAGAGCTTGGCGTCTCTGCCGAGCGCGTCCGCGATCGGGGTGGCGCACTGGTCCGTGCACGTGCTGCTACAGTGGAAGCGACCTCCGCACCCGTCCGTGCAAGCCTCGCCGCAGTGGCAGCGGGCGCTGCGCCGCTCCGCACGCATGCTGCTGCAGTCGTAGCAAGCCGCGCACACGGTGTAGCAAGTGCCGTCGGGATTGCAGCAGGTCGTGCACGTGTTGTCGCGAGTGCCGTCGGGATCGCGGCGGCCTCTGGCTGGCAGGCGAACCGCCAAAGGTAATCAGGGGACGCAGCCATAGACCGCAGGAAGGGAGATTCATGGCAAGCCGGTACGACCTGGTCATCCTCGGGGCTGGCGCGGCGGCGTTCAGCGCGGCGATTCGCGCCGACCGGAAGGGAGCGAAGGCGCTGATGATCGACGGGGGAACGATTGGCGGCACGTGTGTGAACGTCGGGTGCGTTCCGAGCAAGAGGCTCTTGGCGGTAGGTGACGAGTACTTCCGAGTCGCGAACCGCCCGTTCCAAGGATTGGAGCTCGAAGACGGCTGGTCCGCGGACTTCCGTTCCGTCATCCAAGCGAAGGATCGGCTCGTCGCGTCCCTCCGGAAAGGGAAGTACGAGGACGTACTCGCGTCCCTCGAGGGCGTGGACTACACACGCGGTGTCGCAGCCTTCGGGTCGCCCCACGAGGTGAAGGTGGACGGGAAACGGTACGCGGGCGAGAAGTTCGTGATCGCAACCGGATCGTCTCCGACGATTCCGCCCATCCCGGGCCTCCGGGACGTCGAACACCTGACGAACGTCAAAGCCCTCTCCCTGAGAGAGCGGCCTGAGGCGATGATCGTCCTCGGCGGCCGGGCCCTGGGCCTCGAATTCGCGCAGATGTATCAGCACCTCGGAACTCAGGTGACCGTTCTCCAGCGAAGCCCTCGGATAGTTCCTGAGGAAGAGCCGGAGATTTCCCAATACCTGGAACGATGCCTAGAGGAGGACGGCGTGGAGGTGCACACGGGCGTCGAGTTCTTGGCGGTGGAACAGAAGAGGGGGCGGAAGATTGTCGCGGCCAAGGTCGGCGGAAAGCAGCAGCGCTTCGAGGCGGACGCGCTCCTCGTCGCCACAGGGCGAACGCCGAACACGGGCGCGCTGAACCTCCCCGCCGCGGGAGTGGCGGTGAAGGAGGACAAGGCCGTGGAGGTCGACGCGGGGATGCGCACGACCGCCCCGCACATCTTCGCCGCTGGGGATGTCAAGGGGAAGCCGATGCTCGAGACGACCGCCGCCAAGGAAGGATACATCGCCGCGGAGAACGCGCTCGCGGATCGTGGGCTCACGATGGACTATCGCGCGGTCCCCCACGCGGTGTTCACAAACCCAGCCGTCGCCTCCGTCGGGTTCACGGATGCTGACGCCAACCGCGGCGCGGGCGTCCGATGCGCGTGCAACACGGTCCTCCTCGAGCAGGTTCCGAAGCCTCGGATCGTCGACGACACCCGCGGCCTCGTGAAGATCGTGGCGGAGGCGAAGAGCCACCGTGTCCTCGGGGTCCAC
>DATEUK010000017.1:0-23006 GCA_035283165.1 Thermoplasmata archaeon | reverse complement strand
GGCCCGGGCCGCCCATGACCACGGCCACCGAAGATCCATCACGAGCCCCATCGTGACCCGCGTTCCCCCGGGGACCGTCGTGAGCCGCACGACATCTCTGGCGGTGCCGCCACGGAGTTCGGACGTGACCTCCCATCCGTCGGGAGGCCGGGGCCGGAGGGTTGCCCGCGTCCGCATGGGGATGCCAAAGATCGACCAGCGGTCCTCCGTCACCGTCTCCTCCGATTTCCTCTTTACGATCATCCTCTGCCGGAGCGGGGGCATCACGCGGCCCGCGTCGTCTTCGCGCAGGTCCGTCCACCAGGCGAACGTCTCCTCGCGCGTGGCGCGGACGATGCCCGTCGCGTGAAACGTAATCGCCATAGGCTTGGGGGACAGCATGCGGATATAGAGGTCTTCGTTCCTCCGCCCGTAGCCGGGGGACCGGATCCTGGCGGCGCGCGGGGAGGCCGTGTGCGAGGGCCGCCTCCTGAACCGCAGCCTCAGCGTGATGTTGTACGACCCCGTCCTCGGGAAGTTCCGGCGGAAGACGTTCTTCTCGTACGGGTTCGTGAACAACGAGGTGGAGTTCGAGCGCACGGAGCACGAGATCCGGTTCGACGTCACCGTCGAGCCCGCGGTGAAGCAATTCGAGGGACTCCTCTGGCGGTCGAACCTCCGAAAGGTTCCGAGCGTGAGATTGCGACGGGGCTCGCGGAGGCGAAGGCGGGGAACCGTCCGCGGCGTACGGCGAGGTCACGCTGGCGCGGGTGGAGCCGCGGTAGCGCCGATCGCTCCGATGCGTCCGACCCACGCCGCCAAGCGGCCCATTTCCCTGGGAACGGACTCCCCGATCGTGAGGAGCGGGGACAGGCTCCCGTACACGCCGAAGTCCGCGAGGCTCGGCATTCCCAGGATCCATTCGTTTCGCTGGAGCGTCCCGTCGATCCGCGCGAGCTCCTTCATCATGTCCTGACGGAACTCCTCCCTTCGCGTCTCGAGGACGTGCCACGGTCCTCGGGCGCGGGTCTGCATCTCCTCGAACACCCAACGCTCGCGGTCGTCGCGCAGCACGGGGGGGATCTTCGTCACCACGTACCGCCACACCTTCTCCTCCGTGACCGCGTGCGCCCACTGCTCGACGATCGTCGCCAAGCCCTTGTTCCCGTACGGGTACAGCGTCGGCTCCGGGACCGTCTCCTCCAGGAAGTCGGGGATGTCGTACCACATCACGGGCTTGCCGCCCCAGACGAGCGTGGGCACGTAGTCCTGACCCGTGGCAGCGATCAGCTCCGTCTTGTCGTGGTACGGCACGTACGTCGTGTCGAAGTCGACGCCCTTGAACGCGAGCATGCGGTCCGCGGAGACGCACCAGTGGGAGATCGGCATCGAGTACAGGACCGGACGGGAAGCCATGGGGGCGCAAACACAGGCGTGCCTAAGAGATTTGTCCCGACGATTGCCTTATCCACGCCAGACCCATCCAACGACCCCATGGGATCCGTCTCCCGGGAGACAGTCGTGGCGGCATTGCAGGCCGCCCTGGAACCGCTGCCGTTCGTGGACGCGCTCGTCGAGGGCGGCGCGGCGGCCTGGGGTCGCCTCGACCCGTGGTCCGACGTGGACCTGTACGCGTTCGTGGAGGATGGGAAGACCGAGGAGGCGTTCCACGCGATCGAGGGCGCCCTCCAGACGCTCTCCCCGATCCAGCACACGTTCGCGGCGCAGTGGCCACCGGCGAGCGGGATCCATCAGAAGTTCTACCGCCTCGAG
Organism: Thermoplasmata archaeon; assembly: GCA_035283165.1. Classification (GTDB taxonomy): domain Archaea; phylum Thermoplasmatota; class Thermoplasmata; order RBG-16-68-12; family EA-27; genus EA-27. The sequence goes on along the minus strand of DATEUK010000017.1, from coordinate 21,254 downwards.
GCGGCGGGCCCCTTCCTCCTCGTCGACTTGGCGGTGGTGACGCGCTCCGCCCCGGAGAAGTTCCTCGAGCCGGAGATCCACGGGGACAACGTTGTGTATTTCGACAAGACCGGGATCACGAGGATCCCGCCTCTCGACCGCGACGCGTTCCATCGCAAGCTCCGAGAACGCCTCGCGCACTTGCAGGATGGGACGGAGATGTTCCACGCGTTCGTCGAGAAGGAGCTGAACCGCGGGAACGGGATCGAGGCGTTCGACAACTACCGCACGTACGTGCTTGGCCCGCTCCTCGAGGTCCTGCGGATGAAGCACGGGTCCCTCCATCACTCCTTCCGCGCCCGGTACGTGCACTCCGAGCTGCCGGCGGACGTCGTGGCGAGATACCGGATGTTGCTCTTCGTGAGCGGTCCGGACGATCTGCGTTCCAAGTATCCGGAGGCCCTTCGCTGGTTCCGCGAGGTTGCGCGAGACCTGCGCTAGGTCACGGGTCCGTGCGCGGATCGTCGGCGGGCGTCGCCTGCAAGGCGCCGGCCTCCCGAGCCGGCGGGCGGAGCAAGTAGTACGCGGGATAGAGGGCCGTGTACACGTACAGGAGGAGCCACGGGGCCGTGACGTGCCACCCCGGACTCTCCGATGCGATCACGTTCCAGTGGATCGCCACCGCGAGGAGCACCGCGGACACGAACGTGACGTTCACGGGCAGCAGAAGGCGGACCCGGTCCCACGAGCGCTGGCGCCAGCACCACGCCGTTCCCAGCGCGACGCCGATGAAGAGACCGCCGATCCCCCTCATGATTGGGTCGGAGACCGTCCACGGCCAGAACTGCTTCTCGAAACTCGGGGCCACGAGCATCGGGGTCGCGAAGAACAGGACGACCACGGTGTGGAGGAGGAAGTGCGCGCGCAGCCAGCGAGGCACGGGGGGCCCGTCGGCACTCGCGTCCCGGCGAGAACGGAGCAGGAGGATGAGGCTGAACAGGGACAGCGCGGCGAAAAGGAGGACCCAGAGCGCGACGCCGAGGGCGCCGAGGGTGAACCGGGAGGCGTCCGCGGCCGCCGCGAGGAGGATCAACCCGAACACGGAGGCGCCCATCACGAGGAGGACCCGCATTGGCGCCCGCGCCTTCTCCTGTAGAGCGAACCCCGAGGCCACCGCCACCGCCAGGAACACGGACGCGAAGAACCGGGTGGCGAGGGATTTCATCGGGTACGGCCAGATGGAGGGGCCGAGGGACGGGATCGCGTAGAGAGCACCGCCGACCGCGAGGGAGAGGATCAGGACGAAGAGGAAGTGCGCCCGAAGCGAGGCGGCGCTCCACGGTCGCGAGGTGGCGGTGGAGGTCACGGCGCGGGCAGTGGTCGGGCGGGAGATGAACCTGCGCGCCGCGGGTTCCGCTGCTGCCCGCTCCTAGCGACGCCGCTTCTTCGCGGCCTTCTTCGCGGGAGGTCTCCGCGCGGACTTCGCTCTTGGCGGACCCCCGCGCTTCACGTATCGCGGCTCATAGAGCTGGATTGTGATTCCGCCGGGCGCGGTGAAGTGCGTGACGAGGCCGTATCCGTGATCCTCGATGTCTTGCGTGAAGCGCACGCCGCGCGACTTCAGATCCTCGACGGTTCCGCGGATGTCGTCGCAGTAAAAGGAGACGTCGTGCTCGCCCGCGTCGCTCGCGTCCTCGACGGGATGCACGCCGAGGTCGCCCTCCTCGAAGTCGAAAATCCACCACCCGTCGCCGATGTCGGAGCCCGGCAGTTTCATCGTTTCCCGAAAGAACTTGCGCGTCGCCTCGGGCTCCGACGAGTACAGCAACCCGTGGATGCCCCGGATCATGCCTCTACTCCTTGCGCGCTTCCTTCGCCTTCGGGCGGAGCTCTTTGCTCCCGCACTTGCGGCATCGGGTCGCGCGGAGCGCGTTCCGCGCGTTGCACTTCATGCAGATCTGTTTGAGGAGGAGCCGCTTCTCCGCCTCCGGGAACCGCGCCATTGGGATTGCCTGACAAGGGTCATCCATAAAACGCTTTTGGCGGCGTGACTTCTCCCCGGGCCATCCGGGATTGCCCACGAGGCAGGAGACCCGCCTCGCGTCCGGAAAGGCTGAAATAAGGGCAAAACGCCGCTCAACAAAGGACATCATTCGGAGTGAGGCTGACATGCCGGGGATTCGCGTGAAGGTCTTCGGTGTTCGCCGCGGAGGTCGGGCCGCGAGGGGACGAGCGAGGGTCGGCGGCATCGCGTTCGTGCTGCTGGCACAGGCGATCGTCGGGGTTGCGAGCCTTCTGGCGGTGCCCGCGCCGGCCTCCGCCTACACGCCCCGCGCTCCGATCCTCATCGACGGGAACGCGGAGTTCACGCCCGCAAACGGCGTCACCGGCGGCACCGGGACGGCCGCGGACCCATACCGGATCGAGGGCTGGGAGATCGACGCGAGCCTTGCGAACGGCATCACGATCACCAACACGGACGCCTATGCCCTCGTCCGCGGCGTCTTCGTCCACTCGGGCGGAGTTAACTACGACGGCATCCTCCTCGACGCGGTCGCGAACGTGGTCGTCGAGGCGGGGATGTTCGTCGACAACAGCTACGGGATTGTCGCGTACGCATCCTCCGCCGTCGCGATCGCGAACAACCAGGTCGCGAACAGCTTCTGGGAGGGAATCCTCGTGGAAAGCTCGTCCTCCGCGGTGGTCCGCGGGAACGACGTCCAGCTGAGCGGGGTCTACGGGATCGACGTGTTCACTTCTACGGACGTCGAGGTGCGGGACAACACCGCCTCTACAGGCTGGGAGACCGGGATCTTCGTCCAGAACGCCGACCGCGTCTTCGTCACCGGGAACAACGCCTCCTCGAACGCCCTCATGGGGATTTCCCTCGACTTCGCCTCGAACGTCACGATCAACAACAACTCCCTGTGGGACAACGCCTACGGGATGGACCTCTTCGACTCGGGGCCGGTGCTCGCACGCCAGAACACAATCGGCAGGAGCATCACGGAGGCCGTCTCCATCGGCTACTCGAACAACGTGACGATCGACATGAACCGGTTCGTCTCGAACGACGGCGGGCTCTTCGCCGCCTTCGCCACGGATCTTGTCGTCGCCCACAACACGTTCGACGGCAACACCTTCCAGGGAGGGGACGACTTTGGGACCCGGACGGCGTGGGACCGCGGCTACCCCGCCGGAGGGAACTTCTGGTCCGACTACACCGGGATCGACCTCTGCAGCGGACCCAGCCAAGACGTGTGCACGGGACCGGACGGGATCGGCGACACTCCTTACGCGGTGGACGTGGACACGCAGGACCGGTACCCGCTCATGCAGCCGTATGAGCCCGGTTCGGGGCTCACGACCCACGCGCCCATCGTAATCGTCGGCAACGCGGAGTTCACCGGGGCGAACGGGGTCACGGGCGGGAGCGGGACGCCCTCGGACCCCTACATCATCGAGGGGTGGGAGATCGACGGCAGCGCGAACTCCGGCATCGAGGTCTACAACACGGACGTCCATTTCGTCATCCGCGACGTGTACGTCCACTCCTCCCTCATCGACGCGATTTACTTCTACAGCATCCAGAACGGGACCGTGGAGAATGCAACGGTGTCGGGGAACGATGGCGCCCTCTACATCGAGGTGTCGTCGAACATCACGATCAATTCGAGCAACATCTCCTTCAACGGCTTGGACGCGGTCGTCCTCGATTGGTCGTCCAACGTCACCGTGGAGGGGAACGAGATGTGGGGCAACGGGGACTGGGGCGTCTTCGCCTACGAGTCGGACGACCTCGTGATCCGGAACAACACGATCGCGAACAACGGCTGGATTGGCATCGAGCTCAGCCTCTCGTCGGACCGCGTCATCGTGGAGGGCAACAGCGTGACGAACAACAACATTGCAGGGCTCTCCCTCGACACGGCCTCGAACGTCACCGTCCGCAGCAACACGTTCGCGGACAATGATTACAACGTGGACCTGACGAACTCGAACGACGTGCTGATCCGGAACAATACGGTCGCGACGAGCACCTCGGATGGCATCACGATCACCGGAGGCGCGAGGTTGACGATCGAGGAGAACAACATCACGGGAAACGGCGGGGGAGTTCTCGCGGTGGGAGCCACGGCCCTTCGCGTGTACCACAACGCGTTCAATGGGAACCTGCCGCAGGCGGCCGACGTCAACGGCGCGAACGCGTGGGACGACGGGTACCCGAGCGGCGGCAACTTCTGGTCCGACTACACGGGCGTGGACACCTGCAGCGGGCCGAACCAGGACATCTGTCCGGATCCGGACGGGTTCGGCGACACCCCCTACGTGATCGATGCAGACAGCCAAGACAGGTATCCCCTCATTCCGCCATCGCCGAACACGGCGCCCGTCGTGACCGTGCTCGCTCCGAGCGGCGGCGAGGACTGGACCGGAGGGACCGCACATGGTGTGATGTGGACGATGGACGACGCGGAGGACTCCACGCTCACGGTCGTCGTCGACCTGTCGACTGACGGCGGTGCTTTGTTCCCGTACCCCCTCCTCTCCGGCCTCTTCCCGATCGGGCCGGGCTCGTATTCCTGGGCCCTCCCGCTCGTGGACACGACGACCGCGCTCATCCGCGTCTGCGTCTTCGATTCCGGCGGCTTGTCCGCCTGCGCCATGAGCGGCCTCTTCACGATCGACTCCACGCGCCCGCTTCTCATCGCGACCCAGCCACCCAATGGGGCATCGAACATCGACCCACGGTCGGACATCGTCCTCACGTTCATCGAGCCCATGAACCGCACCGAGACGGAGGCGGCCGTTGGCGTCGCTCCCGCCGTCACGGCCACGGCTTCGTGGGACGCGTTGAGCACGGTCCTCACCCTTCGACCTACGGCCCCCCTCGCAAACATCACGATGTACGCGGTGACGATTGGTTGCGGTGCGGAGGACGACTCGGACCCAGGCAACGCTCTCGGCGGGTGCCCCGTGTCGTTCTCGTTTACGACCTGGCTCCTCGTGACCCCGCCCGAAGTGGCGGTGGATTCTCCGTCCGGCGGTGAACGATGGACGGGCGGAACACCGCACGCGATCACCTGGACGATGTCGGACACGACCACCCCGGGCGACCTCACCGCGAACGTCGCCTATTCCACGGACGGAGGCGGGACCTGGACCCCCATGGCGACGGGGCTCGTACGTCCCCAGGGGCTGAACGCGTACGCGTGGCTCGCTCCTTCAATCGACGCAACTGGAGTGACCGTCAGGGTTTGCGCCTGGGACGGAGTCCTGACGGCCTGCGCCGCCAGCCCCGCCTTCGCTGTCGATTTCACGCCGCCGATCGTCACGGACACGATTCCGAGGAACGGCGAGAAGAACGTTGCGGTCGACCAGGCCATTGTAATCACGTTCAGCGAGGCGATCAACGCCGCGGCCTTCCCGTCCTCCGGGTTCACGATGGTCCCGGCGGTGACGAGTCCCGTCCCAGCATGGTTTCCGGCCCAGACCCTGACGATCGCCCACGATTCCCTCGCACCCTGCACGACATACACGGCAACGGTCGATGCAGCGCAGGATGCGTCCGACCCCGGCATCCCCATCCCCTTCGCACACTCGTGGTCCTTCTCGACAGTCTGCCCGCCTACCGCGGAGTTCCTCGAGCCCCTCGGTGGCGTGGAGTGGACCGGCGGCTCCTCGCACGTCGTGCGATTCCGCTTGACGGATGAAGCGGATCAACAGGTGTGGGCCTGGCTCAACGCGACCGTTGGCGGCGTCCCGGAGCCCCTCTACGTGGGCCCCGTGGCGGTCGGCGAGACTGCCTTCCCGTGGACGGTGCCCGCAGCGACCGCCGCCGCAACGCTCCGCCTCGAGATCGCAGACAGCTCCGGCTTCACCGCTTCTGCGATGACCCCCGCGTTCGGAGTCGACGCAACGCCACCGATCCTCCGCTTCACGGACCCGGCGAACGGGCTCTGGAACGTGAGCGTGGATTCGACTCTCGTCCTCACCTTCAGCGAACGCATGAACGCCACCGCCACAGAGAACGCGATTGGCATCACGCCGCCCGCGGGGGTCATGAGCTTTTCCTGGGACGCGAGCTTCTCGGTCCTCACGATCCGGTTCGATGCGCCGTTGGCGATGAACACGAGCTACTCCGTGGCGGTGGGATGCACCGCGCGTGACGACTCCGACCCGGGGAATCCCCTCGAGGGATGCCCCACCGCCACCACGGAAATCGGGTTCCGGACGATGCCGGAGCCACCGGTCGCCTCTGCGATGGCGGACGTCCAAGCGCGGGTTGGCGTCCCCTTGACATTCGACGGCCGCGGGTCCACGGGGGCGATCGTGCGATGGGCCTGGACAATCCTAGACGAGACCGGGTCTGTCGTCGCGATGCTCGACGGCCCGGTGGTGACGTACACGTTTTCGAGGGCCGGGGCGCACACGGTCACCCTCCAGGTCACGGATGCGGTCGGGAGAACGGATGAATACATCTTCGACGTTATTGTCCAAGCGGTCGTAGGGAGCGATGGCGGTGGCGGATGGTTCCTCGTGGCGGCTGGCGCGGCGGCGGCCGCAGGAATCCTGTTCACCGCCTCCGAGCCCGGGCGGGTCGCGCTCATGACGGCGACCTTCGCGCGCGCGTACGGGCGGCGGCGCAAGGACGAGAAGGACTCGGAGCTCCGCGGGGCGATGCTGTATTACGTCCGCGTCCACCCCGGAGACTGCTACATGGACATCAAGCGGAACCTCGACCTGAATGACGGCGTCGTCACCTACCACCTCGCGCACCTCGAGAAGGAAGGGTTGATTCGGTCGGCGATCCGCGGGGCTCGGAAGCGGTACTACCCCGCCGAGATGAGAGTCCCTCTGGAGAACGGTGGGGAGCTGCATGAGATCCAACAGCGGATTCTGCGTTTCGTCGGGGAGGCGCCTGGGGTCCCCGTGGGCGTGCTCGCCGAGCAGCTCGGCGTGTCGAACCAGCTCGCGCTGTACCATCTTCGGAAGCTGTCGCAGGGCCAGCGGGTGGAACTCGAGCGCGCCGGCTTGCGGCTGCGGGCCTACCCGGGGCGGACCGAGGAATAGATCGCACGCTCGGCCATGGTTATCGGCCGCCGATGGGATGGTATGAGAAAGGCTTCATACGCTGGACGGAGTCCAGACCGCGTGCATCCGAAGGTGCGGGTGGCAGCCCTCTCGATTTCGGCGAACGGATCCCTCGTCTCCGTCGAGCTGGCCCTCGTATGGGTCACGGGCAGCCTGTCCGTCCTCGCGGACGCGTTCCACTCCGGCGTCGATCTCGTGGGGTCCCTCATCGCCCTCGCGGGCATCCGGATGGCCCTGCGGGCCGCGGACCGCCGCCATGCGTACGGGTACGGCCGCTACGAGAACGCGGCGGCTCTCATTCAGTTCGTCCTCATCGCAATCATCGGCGTCGTGATCATCCAGGAAGCGATCCGTCGCTATCTCTCGGGGTTCCGGGTCGAGGTCACGCCACTCGTTCTCGGGGTCATCCTTGCGACGATCGCCGCGGACGTCCTTCTGTTCCTGTACATCGCGCGTCGGGGGACGGCACTTCGGAGCTCCGCCCTAGAGGCCGACGCGTATCACTTCGGGACAGACGCCCTCGGTAAGGTCGGGGTCATCGTTGGCGTCGGGGCGGCGTACGCGGGGTACCCCGTCATGGACCTCGTCGGGGCCGTGGCGATCGCGATTACCTTCCTCGTGGCGGCGTACCTTATGGGACGGAAGAATCTGCGCATCCTCGTCGACGCTGCGCCCGCAGACGATCTTCAGCGCGAGCTGCGCGAGGCCGCCGAAGGCGTCTCTGGCGTGGAGGAGGTTCACAGCGTGCGCAGCCGCCAGTCGGGCCACCAGATTCTCGTGGACCTCGTCATCCACCTCTCTCCGCAAATGACGTTAGAGGCCGCCCACGCGGCGGCCCATGCCGTGGAGCAAGCAGTCAGGAACCGCGTGCCGAACGTGGCCGAGGTCGTCGTTCATACGGAGCCCGACCGCCACGCGCAAGGGCTTGACGAGGCCCACGCTTCGTAGGTCGCGACGAGGCCTGGGCATCCGGTCAGCTTCTCCATCTCCCCCAAGGGGCGATGGCCAGAGCTCGGCTCACAAGAAGTCCCCCTCTGGGCGCCAAGCTTCTTGAGCCCGCGTACGCTCCTGATCTCGATGATCTACTCAGCGACTCAGGCGGATCGCATCCGGGGGGCCCTTGCAGCTCGTCCGAGACTCACGGAAAAGGAGATGTTCGGCGGCGTCGCCTTCCTCGTGGCGCCGTGAGCATGTGGATTCCATGAAAACCCGGACCGGGTTCGCGTTGCTCCTGCGCCTCGAGGACCGTATGAGTGCCCGGCGCCGCCAAGGCGATCTTCCGATCATCCGGTCGCTGTTGGCGGTGCATCCCGGCGGGCGCCTCCTTGACCTCGGGGGCGGCACGGGCGCGTTAGCGGCAGTCTTCGCCAGCGACGGCGCGCGGTCGGCGGTCCTCGAACCCAACCCGCGGAAGATCGCGTTCGGCCGGAGCCGCCACGAGCGCGTGGAGTTCGTTGAAGGGCACGCGGAGCGAATTCCGTACCCGGACGAATCGCTGGACTGTGTGATCGCGATGCTGTCGCTTCATCATATGGAGGACCCGGAGCGCGCCTTCCGGGAGGTGCGGCGCGTCCTCCGTCCTTCCGCGCGGTTCCTCCTCGAGGAGTTCTACCCCGCGTCCGCCCCAGGGGCGCTTGCGCGACGCCTCTTCGGACGGCGCCACGGGGGCCACCATCGAATCTACGAACCGGAGGAACTGAAGGCCGCGCTGACTGCAACCGGATTCCGCAACCTGGTCGTGCGTGACGGGAAGCGGACGTACTACGTGCTCGCCGTCCGGTAAGCTCGACGGAGTCCCCCTCGGGCCTGCGCCTCGCCCGAGCTAGCCGTTCGGGCTCGAGACATTGACGACGGCCGGGCCGCCACCAACCAAGATGTTCACGATCACCGCCTCTTGTCCCTCGTCAGGGTTCACGTCGCGGTGCACCACATTGCGGGGAATTCGGAAGAAGTCCCCCGCCGTCGCCTCCACGGCCTCCGTCCCCTCCGGGCCGTACTCCAGCCGAAGCCGTCCCGAGACGACGTACCCGTACAGCCGCCTCGCCCCGTGGTGGTGCCATCCCGACACGACTCGGGGCGCGACCCGCGATTGGGAAACGACGACGTCCTCGTCTTCGAACGCCCTCTCGCGTACGATTCCCTGGGTGGAGTCCCCTGCCTTCAGCGCGCCGCTTCGGGCGACTTCGATCTGCCGCATGAGCAGGAAACGCAGCCCGAGTCTATTAGGAGTTCGTCTCTCGTCGGAAGTCCCAACGCTCATGGGACGAGAGCTTCGAGGTCCTTGACCGCGTCCTCGAAGAGGCAAAGGTCAAAAGGAAGCACCGCAAGTCCGCCGCCAAAGAGACTAGAGCATGACCAAAGTCACGCCGTTCTTGATGTTCAACGACCAGCTCGAAGCCGCCATCGAGTTCTACACATCGACGTTTCCGGACTCCAAGGTGAACCGCGTCGAGCGTGCCGGGAAGGACGGCCCGGTCACGTCGGCCGAGTTCATCGTCGGCGGCCAGACCTTCATGGGCTACAACGGTGGACCCCACTTCTCGTTCTCTGAAGGCGTCTCGTTCTTCGTCGACTGCAAGGACCAGAGGGAGGTCGACAAGTACTGGAACCGGATCCTCAAAGCCGGCGGCACGGAGCAGATGTGCGGCTGGGTCAAGGACCCGTTCGGCTTGTCGTGGCAGATCATCCCGCGACGCCTCATGGAGCTCATGAGCGACAAGAACCCCAGGAAGGCCAAGGCGGTCGTCGAGGCGATGCTCAAGATGGTCAAGATCAACGTCGCCGGCCTCGAGAGGGCGTACGACTCGGTGCGCTAGGCGGCAATCCCCCGGGAGCCGTTCCGCACCCCCAGTGGGCCCACGTGGCGAGCCGGCCCATTCGCTCACGAATATTCATGAACTCACCGTCCGTGTGGGCCCCGATGACCTACTCGAAGGCGCAAACGGATCGGGTCCGGGCGCTGCTTGGCGGGCATTCGGGACTCACGGAGAAGGAGATGTTCGGCGGGATCGCGTTCCTCCTCAGCGGAAACCTGTGCGTCGGCGTCCACGGCGAGGATCTCATCGTCCGCGTCGAACCGGCGGAAACGGACGATCTGCTACGCGAACCCGGTGCGAAACCCTTCAGTCTGAGCGCGCGGAGCGGCATGGCGGGATGGCTCCTCGTGGCACCCCCCGGATACCGGACCGAGGCGGCGCTCCGTGCATGGGTCGAGCGGGGGGTCGCATTCGCATCGTCGCTTCCGAAGAAGACGGCGGCGAAGTCGCGACGCAAAGGCAGGACGTGACGTCCGCCGAGTGTCGAACCGACTGTCGGACGGCACCTTCATTAACACCGCTTCTCTCCTACATCGGACTCAGCTGAGGGGGTCGACGATGGCGAAAACGAACGTCAAAGGCTCGGGGTCGCGAGAGAAACCGTGGATTCTGCAGACGCCGCCGAGAACGTCGGAGTTCCAGGTGTATCGCGACGAGGCGGCGAATCCGCCTGCCCTGGTGTGTAGGGTCGGATCGACGGAGCTGCGCTACCAGCTGCGCTGCCTGACCGACCTGCAGGCGATGCTGAAAGCGCATGGGGACTGGATGGAGCTCGGGAGCGCGGACGAGCAGAAGCCCGCGAGGGAAGGGACCGTCGAGGCATGGGGGCGTTCGCCCGAGAATCCCGTTGGCGGTTGGTACGGGCTGAAGAAGGGGCTGCGGGGTCGCTTCGGGATGTACGTGCCCCCCGTGATGGAGGCGCTCGGTCTCGCGGTGGTCGAGCACAACCCGAAGAACAACCGTATGCGGGCCCTGTGAGCGGACGTCTCTACCGCCGAACGACGGGAGAAAGTCCTTGTGGAGTTCTGGGAATGACTTGGCATGAGGAATCGACTCTTCCCTTCGAGGGGTCCACGATTCATGAAACCTCGCGTAAGCGCCTCGGGCGCGAGGGCTCGGTGATCCCATGAGCAGCTTGGACCAGGCCCGCGAAACCCAGCTTCGGAACATCGAGGCGAAGACCGGAAAGTCCCTCACGGAACTCCGAGCCGTCATCGAGGCCAGCGGACTTTCGAAGCACGGGGAGATCCGAACGATGCTCATGAAGAAGCTCGCTCTCGGATACGGCGATGCGAACAGCCTCGTACACTTCGCTCTCACCTCCGACGGCCAGAGCGCTGCGGAAGCGAGTGGCGCTTCGGTTGAGGACACCGTCGGCCAGATCTACTCGGGGAACAAGGCATCTCTGAGACCCATCCACGACTCGGTGATGAAAGCCATTGTCCTGTTCGGGGACTTCGAGACGGTGCCGAAGAAGGGCTACGTGAGCCTCCGACGCAAGAAGCAATTCGCCATGGTCGGACCGGGAACGAAGTTGCGGCTCGAGGTGGGCCTCAACATGAAGGACGTGAAGGCCACGCCTCGCCTCGTTTCGTTGCCCCCCGGCGGGATGTGCCAGTACAAAGTCTATCTGGTCCACGCGAGCGAGGTGGACAAGGAACTCGTCGCGTGGATCCGGCGGGCATACGACGCTTCCGGGTAGCCGGGTCGTGGTTAGTACTTGTACACCCGTTCCGCATCGCCCTCGAGCTCGACGCCCAGTCCGAGCACGAGTCGGTTCACGAAGTTGAAGTACGCCGCCGTGAACGTCACGTCAAGGACGTCCGCGTCCGTGAGCCCGGCGTCGCGGAGCTTCTGGACGTCCGCGTCCGTGACCCCGTCCGGCAACCTCGTGAGCTTCACTGCGTACCCGAGCATGATCCTCTCCTTGGCGGTGATGGATGCCGTGCGGAAGTCCCGCCGGATCGCCTCGGGGTCGGCCTCGCCCTTGAGGTGGACGGTAAGCGCCTCCGTGTGGTGCGTCGTGCAGTACGTGCACCCGTTCGTGCTCGAGACCACGACGGCGATCATCTCGCGCTCGCGCCGCGACAGCCCCGACTTCCCATACATGATCTTCATGTAGAAGTCGAGGTGGGACCTCATGACCGAGGGGTTCAGGCTCTCGATGCGAAACACGTTCGCAACGCTCCCCCGCTTCTCCGCGATCTCCCGGTACGCCTCCCCGAGGGGGCCCTCCGCCCCGGACACCTCCTTCGTCTCGATGCGCGCCATCCGTCACCCGCACCGCCAAGGCGAGGCGACGGCATCAAGATTCTGTCCGCTGGCCCACTCCGACAAACGAGCCCACCGCCGAAGCTAACGCATCACCGGTCAACGGTTCCGAGGGAGACGGTCCGGCCGGATAGCGACCCCCTGCGACACGTATTTACCCGCCACAGACTTCGTCCCGACATGTCCACGCAGGAAGAGCCATTTGTCAGCCTCGACCTGGATCCGGAAGCGTTCCGCTCCCTTGGGTACCGCGTCATCGACATGATCGCGGACTACTACGGGCGGATCCGGGAGGTCCCCGTGTTTCCTCGGCGCACGTCCGCCGAGGTGGCCTCGACCTTCGATGAGCCGTTCCCCGAACGGAGCCGGAGTCCGGAGACAATCTTGGACGCATGGGAGACGAAAGTCCTCCCGAACGCGACCCATCTCGGATCCCCGCGCTACTTCGGCTTTGTGAACGGCTCGGGCACGATGCTCGGTGTCCTTGCGGAGGCCTTGGCGGCGTCGGTGAACATGAACGTGGGGGCCTGGAAGCCCGCCCCTGCAGCCACCGAGATCGAGCGCCGTACGATCGCGTGGATCGCGGAGCTCATCGGCTACCCGACCGCGTGCGGTGGACTGTTCGTGAGCGGCGGGACGATGGCGAACTTCACCGCGATCCTTACGGCGCTTCGGAACGTGGCGCCGTACAACACCACGGACGAGGGGCTCCAGAGCGCCGCCCGCTCAGGCCGATTCCGAATCTACATGTCGGACCACGAAGGCCACTCCTCGATCGTTCGGGTGGCGGACATGTTGAACCTCGGCAGGACTGCGATACGACGGGTGCCCAGTCGCGAGGACTTCACGATGGACGTCGGCGCGCTTGAGCGGATCATCGACGGAGACACGGCACGGGGCGACATCCCGTTCTGCGTCGTCGGGCAGGCCGGGTCGATCAACGTCGGCGCGGTGGATCCGCTGGAAGACATCGCGCGCGTGTGCGAGGCCCGGCGAATCTGGTTCCACGCGGACGGAGCCTGTGGCGCCGTCGGAAGCATGCTTCCGGAAAAGAGGGAGCTGTTCCGCGGCCTCGAGCGGGCGGACTCCGTGACGCTGGACCCCCACAAGTGGCTGTACATCCCCTACGAGTGCGGATGCGTCCTCGTGCGCGACGAGGAAAAACTGCGGAGGGCGTTCTCGATGACGGCGCCGTACCTGCGGGGGACGCTGCCCACGGAATACACAGGACTCGACTACCTCGAATACGGGCCGCAGATGTCGCGGGGGTTCCGAGCACTCAAGGTCTGGATGACCCTCCAGCACTACGGGGCGGAAGGGTACCGCAGGCTCCTCGCGCAGAACGTGCGGTGCGCGGAGCACCTCGACCGACTCGTGCGGGCTTCGGACGACTTCGAGGCCCTCCACAAGCCCACGTTGTTCATCTATTCCTTCCGGTACGCACCGAAGGACTTGCGACCTCGTGCAGGGGAATCCGAGCATGCTCAGGCCGCGATGGACAACTACCTCGATTGGCTCAACCAGCGAATTGCGGACGAGATCCAGCTCACGGGCGTCGCGTTCGTCATGACCACATCGATCCGCGGACGAACGGTCCTTCGGCTGTCGATCTGCAGCCACCGGACGACCTTGCACGACATCGACCTCGTGTTCGACACGCTACGCAAGGTCGGAGAGCGCGTGGACGGTGAGGGCAGGGGACGCCTGGCCGCGGCCCCTGGTACACCCGACGCGCATCACGATTGACCGGCGTTTCCTAGGGCTCGAAGAGGCCAACCTCGCCCGCTTCAACGTAGTTCTTGAGATCCACGAGAAGGGAGGACCACCATCCCCGGAGAATGCGGGATTCCTGCTCGTCCCCGGAAAGCCCCTCGTGCCGGAAGTAGACGCCCGTACCGACCGCCTTCGGTTCGAGGTCCCAGGTCGCGGCGCCCGTGCCCGGCCACGCCAGCGACAGCGTCCGGTCGGGTTCCACCGCCAGGACGGTCGCCGCCCTCGGACCCCATACGTACCGGCCACCGGGCCGGGAATCGACCTGCGCCGACCCGCCCCGCGTCGCCCACGCCGCCAACCGATCCGGATCCGTCAGCGCGTCGAAGACGGCGTGGGGCGGAACGTCGAGGAGGATCGCCAGCCGGAGTTCGGGCTTCGAGACGGGCGCGTATTCCGGACGCAACGAGTCGCCCCGACCTTCGCAGATCGCCTTCAGGTTCCCGAGGCACACCCGGTAGGCGTCTCGGATCGTCCCACAGGGACCCTCGGCCTGCGCGACTCCCGAGTGCGCGACGGAGAACCGAGACGCCTCCCCGTCGTCCTCGACGGACCACGTGGCGGTGGTGTCCGCGCCGAACAGGGGCCACGTGAACGTGACGCTCTTCCGGACCTCACCGCCGGTGAATACGCATTGGTGCGCGTGGCCCTCCGGAGGCACGATGCAGTAGTCCCCGCCGAAGTTGAACATGCCGCCCGGCTTCGGGGAGACCTGCGCGAAGCTGCACCACCACCGCGCGAGGTGATGGGGCGTGAGCAGGTGCTCGAACACGCGGTCCTTGGGCGCGCGGATGCGGACCCCCAAGCGGAAGTCATGGGACACGGAGCCAACGCAAGGCGGGGCCGCGCTTAAGGGTGCCTCACGGCGTGATGGGGCCGCCGACGAGATAGGCGACCCCGAAGCCCGCGAGCGCGGACACGATCCCGATGACGAGCATCTGCGTCCCGCTGCGGAACGGACGGCCGATCGTCGCTTTCCCCTTGTACCATCCGATCAGGAACAGGGTGACGGCGCTCAGGATCAGGGCGACGACGATGCCCATGGAAATCTCGCTGGGCGTTGCGGCGCCCCCAAACCCGAGGAACGGGAGGAGGGGGATGAGGGACCCCACGATCGCCGCCACGCCGACGAGGACGGCGCTCTTCCGGGCCTGCGTCCTGTCCACGGGAGCGAGCTTCAGCTCGTGCGCCATCATGAACTCGAGCCACGCCTTCGGGTTCGCCACGATCTTGTCCGTGAGGCCCTCGAGGTCCTTCCCCTCGTACCCCCACTCGGCGAAGACCTTGCGCACCTCCTCGCGCTCCACGTCCGGGAGCTCCTTCATCTCGAGCAGCTCGCGATCGATCTCGCTCTGGTAGTGGTCCCGCCGGGCGAGCGTGGACGTGTATGCGACCGCGCCCATGGAGATCGACTCCGCGAACGTGGCGGCGAGGCCGCCCGCGAGGATGACCCGGATGTTCTGCGACGCGATCGCGACGCCGAGGATCACGCCGAGGACGTTCACGAGGCCGTCCTGGCTTCCCAGGATGAAGTCGGACAGGAGGCCGGGCTTCGGGTGCGACTCGTCGCTCGCCGCGTCCTCCGCCTCTCGCCGCCAGAACGCCAGCCGGGACGGCATGCCGGGGGGCACACACGGGCAGTGGGATTTGACGATTTGCGTCCGTGGCTAGCTGGGGGCCTCCTCGAGGCCGATGAGGTTGCCCTCCGGGTCGAGGAAGCTCGAGATGCGGCCGAACGACTCCTTCCGGACCCGGGAGCACCGCACGCCTTTGCGGCGCAGCCGCGCGACGACCCCGTCGATGCCGCGGACGCGGAACTCCATGAACCAGTGACTCTCCCGGCGGCGCACGGTCCCGCGGCCCGTATGGATCGCGATGCGCGCCCCGTTCGTCTTGAAGTCGGCGTAGTTCGGGTTCTCGTATCCGATGGGCAGGCCGAGGGTCTCGTGGTAGAACTGCCGCATCTTGGGGAAGTCGTTGACGTACAGGAAGATCGTCTCCAGGCTCGCGGCCTCCAGCGGCCCTGGGCTCGGCTTCACGAAAGGCATGGGGACACGGATGGCGGGGGCGGCCATAAGGGTACCCTGACGACCGCGGGGGACGTTCCCCCACGACGCAGACGGCCCCGCACCGTTCTGCGCCTCGGTGCATCTCGGGGAGGGAACGGGCGACGGAAGCCTTATTAGGTCGGAACGCTGCTAAATGCTGGGTATCGTCATGGTCTTGATCGCGGTCACCGAACCGGCAGCGTCCAAGCTCAAGGAGCTCATCGAGAAGCACGGCACGGTCGAGGACTCGTTCCTCCGCGTGTACGTCGCCGGCGGCGGATGCTCCGGCATGTCCTACGGCATGGCGCTCGACGACAAGGTCCAGGACGGGGACCAGGTGATCCACGACAACGGCGTGAAGGTCGTCATCGACGACGCATCCGCGAAGTACCTCGACGGCTCCACGGTCGACTACCGAGAGACGATTGCGGGGAGCGGGTTCCTGATCAACAACCCGAACAACTGGTCCACGTGCGGGTGCGGGAAGTCCTTCAACCAGAAGGGCGAGGGCGCGCCGGACGCGCACGAGGGACACCACCACTAGGCCACCGCGGGGCCCACGCCTCCACGCGCCGAGTGCCGTCGAGCCGATTGAACAACGGGTGTTCCACAAAGTTGAAGCCGCCGTCAAGCGACCGTTCCAATCTTCACACATAGTCGGCCCGTCATCCCTCCCGGCATGGCCTCGACGGCGTCCCTGCCCGAACTGATCTCACGCGCGCGCATCCGAGCCCGACGTGCAGCCGTATTGCCTGTGGAGCTCGGCCTCGGGAGCTGGCTGCTGCTCCTCCTGATGTTCGCTTCCTTCGGCCCGGGGTTCCGTCTCGACGTCGCGTACGCCCTGGCATCGGGAGCCATCATCCTCGGCGTTCTGGGCACTTCCCGGGCGGACCGCGCGCTCTCCGCCCTTCACCGGCACGCGACGGGGGGGATTCACGTGCCGGGCGTGGCCGGACTCGTCCTCTCCCTCTCGGCGGCGATCCTCGGCGCCACATCCGCGGGGATCCTGAGTCTGGTCGTCTTCCCTCCCATTCTGCTTCTTGCGGCGTCCATCGGGATCGTCCTGCTCATCCTTCGCGTGGGGATCCCGGCGTGCACCGGGTGCGGCCGCCGCACAGGTCGTCCCTCCGTGATGACGCGGCACGGCGACTGGCTGTGCTCTCGGTGCACCCGGTCCGTGGCGGGGGCGATCCCATGAACCTCTGGACCCTCCTTGTGCTCTCCCTGCCGTTGGTCTTCCTCGGTCCGGGGACCGCACCGGTCGCCCAGGCGTTCTGCGAAATCGCTGAACCGCCGTCGTCCATCCCGACCCAGGTCAACGGCACGCAGGTCGAGATCCTCCTCACGGAGGGGCACGCCCGGGTGGTGATCATGAAAGAGTTCCACAATCCGAGCACCGTCTTCAAGGAGGGGCAGGTGTTCTTCCCGCTGGAGAGGGGGCACGAGCTGATCACGGACTTGCGGCTCCAGGTCGGAAACGTCACCTACGAGTCGTCGGCCGTGGACCGGGGGGAGGGTCTCGACGCGTTCCTGACCGCTTTGACGGAGGGCACCGATGCGGCGCTCGTGCAGTATGACGAGCGGAGGGACGTCTACTGGATCGCGGTGACCATCCCGCCCGGTCAGACGCGGACGACGATCACAACCCTCGAGATGCCCCTGACCTCCTGGGACGGCGTGTACGAGTATCCATACCGCCTCTCCGTCGATGCCCGCCACAGCGTCGACTACCTCCGCGTGCGCGTTCGCGTCGAGACCGCCTCCGCCCTATTGGAAGTGTGGAGTCCTAGCCACCTTGACCTCACGTTCGAGCGAGACGGCGACCGAGTCGCCGAGGCACGCATCGACTCCCGGTCCGCGGCGGGCGCGCGCGATCTCGTCGTGCGATTCCGGAGCGAGGGGCCCTCCCTGAGCCAGTCCGTGGACGAGGAGGGCAACCGGTACGTGCGATGGTCCATGGGCGTCGACGACCCTGCCATCGCGGAATCGCAACGCCCGTGGCCGCGGACCCTGCTGGTTCTCGTCGATGGGTCTGGGAGCATGGCGCATGGCGGCCGACGAGACTTGGTCCGCGCCGTCGTCCGGTCCCTGGGGGCGGACCTCCGGCCCGGCGAGCGGATTGGATTGACGGTGTTCCACGGGCGGGAGGTCGTGCCGTTCGACGAGTCCCCCGCCGGCTGGTACGCGGACCTGGCAGAGGCGATGGACGACTTCCTCGCGGCGGCCACACTACGGGGGAGCACGAACTTGGCCGCGCCGCTTTCCCTCATCGACCGATGGGGGCATGAGGCCGTCGCGGAGCGCCACCAGCCCGTCCTCATCCTGATCTCGGATGGCCACGTGACGGCGGGCCCGGCCGGACCCGACCTTGTGAACGCGTACTCACGGGTCGCGTATGCGGCGGACCTCCCCGTCTTCACGATCGCCGTGGAACCCCCGACCCATCAGGACGAGAATCTGCTCGTCAACCTCTCCCACTTCCACGGTGGGAGGTTTGCCGCGCCGACCCTGGATATGGCGGCCGAGATCTCGCGGGACCTCCTCCGTTCCGTTCGCGTGCCAGTCCTGGAGGGAGTGCGGATCGACGTCCCGGATGCCGTCGAGGACTCCTGGGCCGTGCCCACCGTGCAGACCGTGAGGAGTGGCGGCGAGATCCTCGCGCTCGCGCGGCTCCGCGGGACGAGCTCGGACCCCCTGGCTGTCCAGATCTCCTGGGAGGACGGACGCCGTTCCATCGAGAAGACCGTTTCCGGGGATCAGATCCCCATCCGATCGAACGTGGAGCGGCAATGGGCCCTCGCTCAAATCCAATCCCTCCTTGCGAGACTCCGCGCGGAGCCGAACGGAGACGCGGAAGCAGAGCTGAAGGCGCTGGCAACCTCGTATCGCGTCGCAACACCGTTCACGTCACTCTTCGTGACGCTCCCACGGACCGACGGAGAGGCACCCGCGCCTAATGCCGCGCTCGTGCTGGCTCCGGGACTGGGACCCTCCCTCCTCGAGGCGGAGGCACGACGCGTGGAGGCGTATCGACGCGACCTCGGGAGCGACTTGGTCGTACAGGGGGAGGTCGATCGTTTCGTGAAGGTAAGTTCCCCGGAGTACCGTGACCTCTTCCCGAAGCTCGGCGCTACGGTCTACCGCGGCAGTTTCCTGAGCGTCCACGAGGTCGACGGCGGGCTGGTCGGAGTCTTCCGGGGCTGGCTTGATCCTCCAGCCGTCGCGCCTCAAGGTTTCGCCGTCGCCCTGGCGGGGCTGGCCGGATGTGGAATCGTCTTCCTCGAAAGGAGCCGACGAAAGGATGAGGAACGGTCCCGGGATTCCGTGAGATCGTGAGAGGACTTGCGGGGGGCGTTGCCGCCATCTTGGTGATGCTGCTTCTTCCCGCGGCCTCCGCGCCCGCGCTCGACGGAAGCGTTGTCGACCTGTACACGGGCCGGGGGATCGCCAACGCGCAACTGACGCTGTACTTTCCCGACAGCGACGAGCCGCTGACGGATGCGACAACGGACGCGAACGGCTCCTACCGGTTTCCGGACATCGCCGCAGGGGACTACCGTCTTCACGTGCGGGCGGAGACCTACTTCCCGACCAACGTCACCGTCTCGGTGGGACCAGACGGAACCGCGTCGAGGGATGTCACGCTTCGCCCGATCCCGGCGCCCGGCGCCGCGCTCGGGGAATCCCCCATCGCCATGCTCTCCTTGGTGCTCCTGATCCTAGCGGCGGTGCTCCTCGGCGGCCTGTTCGCGCGCATCCAGCGGGGCCAGATGCTGCAGAACGTGGTCCGCCTGCGGATCTACGAACACATCCGCGCTAACCCGGGGAATCACTACCGTTCGATCTTGTCCACGCTCGGGCTCGCGATGGGCGTCCTCTCCTATCACCTCAACACGCTCGAGCGCGGCGGATACATCACCTCCCGGCAGGACGGCACATACCGCCGCTTCTATCCAATGGGAACGAAGACCGAGGTCGCGCTCTTCCTCTCCGACATCCAGAAACGGATCGTGCTCGCGCTCCGACAGAACGTTGGGATCACGCAGGGCAAGCTCGCCGCCTCCGTCGGCATCTCCCGCCCCTTGACTCACTACCACCTCCGTGTGCTTCGCGACGCAGGCCTCGTCCGATTCGAGCGTCGAGGTCGGGAGACCGAGTGCTACCTCGTCGAAGACGGCCCGTCCCTCGCGTGAGTTCCTTCACCCCACCGGCCGTTACGCTCATCATCCTTGAATAGGACGTGCCTGTTCGGGACGTCTCCATGTCCAGGGAGGACGCCTTTAGCCTCTTGTCTCCGCGAGTCCGGGGATCCCTCGCCGAGATCGGCATCAAGGCTCCGACAGCCCCTCAGGCGGCCGCAATCCCGCGCATCGCGGCGGGTCGAAACGTCCTCATCATCTCTCCCACCGGCTCGGGGAAGACGGAGGCGGGCCTCCTCCCCATACTCGACCGGCTGGCGGCGCGGGAGAAGCTCGGGATCGGGTGCATTTACGTCACGCCCCTCCGCGCGCTGAATCGCGACATGCAGAGGCGAATCGAATGGTGGGCCCAGAAGCTTGGCATCCGCACGGAGATCCGCCACGGCGACACGCCGCAAAGCGCCCGACGAAAGCAGGCGGTGAAGCCGCCGGACCTCCTCGTGACCACGCCCGAGACGCTCCAAGCGATCCTGCCCGCGAGGGTCATGCGCCAGCACCTGAAGTGGGTCCGCCACGTCATCGTCGACGAAGTTCACCAACTCGCGAAGGACCGCCGCGGGATTCAGCTAACGGTCGCCCTGGAACGCCTGCGGCAGGTGGCGGGGGACTTCCAGCGAATCGGGCTCAGCGCGACTGTGGGGAACCCGGAGGAGGTCGCGGCGCTTTTTGGCGGGGATTCCCCGCTCGAGATCATTCAGGTCGCGCCGCCGAAGAGAATGGAGTACCGCGTGGAGTGGCCAAAGCCGAACGACGAGGACTTCGAGCTCGCGCGGCAGCTGTTCATCACGCCCGAGGTCGCCGCCAGTCTCACGTTCATGCAGGATTCAATCGACGAACATCGCTCCACCCTCGTGTTCGTGAACTCCCGGATGAACGCGGAGCTCCTCGGGTCCCGGTTCGGGATGCTCGAAAAGTCCGTGGGTGTCCACCACGGGTCGCTGCCCCGGGAGGCGAGAGAGAAAGCGGAGGCGGAGTTCAAGGCGGGGAGCCTGAAGGCGCTCGTCGCGACCTCCACGCTGGAGCTCGGGATCGACATCGGGTCCGTGGACCACGCGCTCCAGTACATGAGCCCCCGC
>DATEUK010000016.1:0-5351 GCA_035283165.1 Thermoplasmata archaeon | reverse complement strand
GGGATGTCGAAGAAGAAGAACCGCCAGTCGCCGAGGGTCGGCCGCCGCAGCCTTGTGGCGCTCGAGAGCGCGCGGTCGTAGCCGCCGAACATCCGGCTGTTGTCGTACAGGTCGGCCGAGACGAGATTCCCGCCGAACGTGAGGCGGGGTCCGTCCGCCCCTACGTTCACGAGGATTGGGATCGTCGTCACCCCGCGCACGGGGTCCCGGATCAGGATCTCGCCCTCGTACGACCCGAGGTCCGCGCCGCCGGGGACGCTCAGGTTCGCGGCGAGGATTGCGGAGCTGCGCGCGGGGACTGTTATGGACGCGGGGACGGAAACCCACGGCCACGGGGTGCGCTCATAGAACTCGATCTCGAAGGTCCAGGCCAAGCCCTCGATCGCGAGCGAGGGATCCGCCGACTCGAGGGTGATCACGAGCCCTGTGTGCAGGGCGATCGCGGGGAACGCGGCGCGCACCTCGAGCACGTTCGACTGGTGGAACGTCTCCGCGATCGTGTTCAGCTCTCCCGGGAAGCTCGCGGGCGCAGGGATTGGGGGTTTGGGGTTCGCCCAGTCGATCGTCCAGTCCAACGCGCGGAGCGTGTACGAGTAGTTGACGAGGAAGCTCGTCCCCACTTGTTGCGTGAGACGGCTGAGGTCCGAGTACGCGGTGACCTTCACGAGGTCCGCGTTCGACCACGCGCCGGGGATCGGCGCCGCGAGCTGGACGGCGGCGAACGTCGTCCCGTTCACCTTCCAGAGGCCGGTGTCGTTGACCCAGAGGGCGACATCCCCCTCCGGCTGGTACAGGTCCGTGCGCGTCACGTTCGTATGAGAGTAGACGCCGGAGCGTGTGAAGGCGACCGCTTCCACGCCCGCCGTGATCGGTGCGCCTCCCCGGTTAGCGACGTCGAAGTCGAGGGCCTCCCAGTCGCCCGGGAGCATGAGGCGCGTGAAGCCTGGATGGGACACGCCGTTGTAGGTCCCGGGATGCCACGTCGGCGGCGAGGCCTCGAGGCCGGCGTCCGCGGTCTCCGCGGCGAGCTTGACGGACCGGGAGACGTTCAGGAACCCCGCGCCCTGGGAGAGGACGTCGTGGCCCATGTCGTCCGCCCCGGACATGAGGATCGCGCGGACCTCGTCGACCCTCGGGGTTCGTCCGTGCGCCGCGGCAAACGCTTCCTGAACGATCGCGACGGCGCCCGCGACGAGTGCGGCGGACACGTCGGAGCCGACCATGGGAACGGACGTGTAGGCGGCGCTCCCCTGAGAGGCGGAATGCAAGGGGATGGACACGATGGCGGTGTCCACCGCCAACAGCTCGGGCTTGACGAACCCCTGAGCGGACGGCCCCCGGGACCCCGCGACCGCGGGATCGCGGACGTGCGCGTTCGGTCCCTCGATCCCCCCGTAAACCATCGAGCGGAGGCTGAAGTCGCCCGCGCGCCCTGCCGCGATCACGGAGGGACCCGAGGCGGGCGCGAGCGCGGTGCCGTACCCGTACCCGGAGTCGCCGACGCTGGCGACGAACGTCGCGCTTCCATTGGACGTCTGCGTGGACAGGTAGTCCGCCGTGCGCGAGTAGACGTCCCACCCGTCGTGGTGGATCGTCGCGTAGTTGAACCCGCTCACGACGACGGTCGCCTCGTCCCCCGTGTTCGGTCGGGCGTCATACCCCTCGACCGCGAAGGTCCATGCCTCGATCGGGTCGCTGAGACCGTTCAAGATCGCGATGAGGGTGGCATTGTTCGCCGTGCCGACAATCGGCGTGGGCAGACGGCCCTGGGCGACAATCGCCCCGGCCATCCTCGTGCCATGCTCGGATAGGGCCGTCGTGATGGGATTCACACCGAAATCGCCCGCGAATGCGACGAGGTCCCCCGAGGCCGGGATGCGCAGGAGCAGGCCTTCCGAGGACTTCCGTTCCTGCAGTCGTGCGGAGTAAGGAATCGGGTTGACGCCGTCCGAGATGAAGTAGATCATCCCGGCGGACACGTCCGGATACGTGTCCTCGCCGGGACCTCCGGCGGTCGCGTTGTAATTGTCGATCGCAGCAATCGGGCTTGCCTTGGAGACGACGACGTCCGTCAGGTCAAAGACCTTGTCGTCGTTCATGTCGAGGTACACGCGATCGTACTTCCCGGGCTGGGCAGAGTCGGCGACGAGCACTCCGAGCGCCCCGAATTCCCGCTGGACGGCGGGGCCGGGGTGGAATCCAAAGTGGAACGCGTTCGAGGCGGTGGTGAGCCCGGAGACCTGATACGACCGGATCTCCCGCCACGCAAACGTGCTGAGACTGGACCAGCCGGGCGAGGGATCGATTCCCTGGAAATCCACATTCGGGTCTGAGGGGACGGTGTCCTGCGCCCGGGAGCCCGTCTCGAACGCGGAGAACAGCTCCATCGAGATCGCCGCGGGATCGCCCGCGAGAAGGGACCGCGGGATTGCGAACTCGTTGAACAGGGCGGCGCCGACCTGAAGCGCAGACTGGCGCCCTCCGAGATTCGCAAGGGACTCGGCGACCCACGATCCGGAGGGCACGTCCCACCGATACCAGACCGCGAGCTCGGTCCCGTGGACGTACTTGCTCTCCCGGTCGCTGTACTGGCTGAACCCGTGGGTGAACAGCGCGTAGTCGGGACGGTGGGCGACGAGGATCCGGATGAAGTCACCCGCCGAGGTCCACAGGCGCGCGGTGACGTCCTCGCCGGCGGTCGCAATCTCGTCGCCGACGGACCAGTTCACCGCCGGAAGGGGCCGCGTCTGATTCACGAGCCGGACGAGGTTGCCTCCGCTGTCCCAGATGGCGAACGATGGCGGGGTCGCCCCGAGGCCTTGGGAACTCGTGACGAAGCCCGCCCCGGAAGGGGACCAGTCCGCCGACAAGACCCACGAGTTGTGGCCCGTCAGGTCCCGGAGGACGGCCTGTCCGGCCACGTCCCAGAGCTTCGCCCGGTCGTCCTTTGCGGTGGTCACAATCCTCGTTCCGTCCGGAGACCAAGCGACGTCCAGGACGGGCTGCGTGTGCCCCGAGGGCCCGGCCAGCGTGTACAACGCCGTCGCCGGCGCGCCGGTGTTGAAGGTCGCAGGGACCATCGCGTACACACGGGCCGAGTTGTCCCCGAGCGCGACCGCCATACGATCTCCCTGCGGGTTGAACGCGACCGCATTGACATCGAAGTTCCCGGGCCAAACGCTCCCAAACCGCGCGCCCGTCGCGACCGAGAACACGAGGATCCGGTAGGGCGAAGCCGCGGCAATCCAGGTGCCGTTCGGGCTGAACGCTAGGACGCCGTTCTCCTCCACCCCCGTGTACCCGGGCGCTCCGATGTCGTGAATCAACGTCCCCGTGGAGGCATCCCAGATGCGGAGGCGGTTCTTGTCCGCGCTCGCAACCTTTGCCCCGTCCGGAGACCAAGCGACGGACAGGGTCTCAGGCTCCGTCAGGTCCCCTCCCATCGTCCGCAGCAGGGCCCCGGTCCGATTCCAGATCCGCACGCGCCGGTCGCCGCCCACGCTCGCCACTTTCGTCCCGTCCGGGGACCAGGCGACGTCGTTCACGCGGTTCTCATGGGAGGTGTTCGTGTCGACCGGAAAGCCGCCGGGAGAAACATACGCCCCGGAGGTCTCGTTATCCGTGTCGATGAGGAGCACGAAGGAGGCATTCTGATCGTTCAGAAACACGGGAAACCCGACGAACCAGTCATCGTCGTCCCTCGTCGCATACAGGTCCTGAAGATCGTAGTCGATCTTGGCGCCGTCCGCATCGCCCGTGGACTGGCCCTCTGCGTCCTTGCCCCATCGCTCGCGGTCCCCGAAGTCGTTCGTCCCGTCCACCTTGATCGTGTGAACGACGTCGAACGGGCCCAGGCCGACCCGCGTCGTGTTCGCGAACCATGTCCCGTCCGGATAGCCGGTCAGGAGGTACGTCCCCAGGGACTTCGGGTCGTACGCAATCGGCCAGCCGACGTAGGGAGAGGACGCGTTCGTGACCACCGCCTGGGTGCCCTGCAGGTCGAGGTTCCCGAAATCCACGCCGTCGTCGACCACCGCCACATGGATGCCCGCACCGCGAAACCCGAGGGACCAGGCGTCGTCGAAGTGATGGCTCGCAATGGCATTCGCCAGGAGGGGCCGTGGACCGATTCCCGATCCGAGCAGACCTGGATCCTGGGACGATGGATACTCGGGTCGGGCCAGCTCCTCCCCCGCCTCTGCGCTGCGACCCTCGACTCCGCTCGACGGCCCAACCGTCCTCAGATCGGTCGCAAGCGGTCCGGGCAAATTACGCTCGCTCCGTTCCGCGCGGTCGGGGGTGGAGCCCGGTCCAACCGCGGAGGCAACGAGAAGAGCCACGAACAGAAGGGGGCCGACCCCCTTCCCCATCGCCCACCTCCCCATATCGCCGTGCGATATCCGGAGCGTTATTTATATTCTGGCCCATCGGTCGGGCCTGGGGCCGCTACGACGGCGACGACGCCGACTATTCCTGCGGAACGAGCGGCACGGCCGCCTAGGCGGACCTTCCCGTTCCGTAAGACCCCCCTCGTGGTCCGGCCGCGAGTGTGGCTAACGCCTATGGCTAACGCCTAAATACTCCCGCTAGGATAACCCGCCGATTCGGACAACCGGTCCGGCCCAGAATCATGACGCGAGGGAGGAGGACATGTACACCGCTCGAGTAGTATACGTGCTGGCGATCGCAACCGCCTTCTTGGCCACGCCGTTCGGCCCGGGAGGGCCGGAATCCGCGCACACCGCAGCGCCACCGGACGGCCCTCTGGTCCTCGTCGACTCCTGGGCGGTGGATCCTCAGGCGCTCGTCGACTCGGGGGGCCAGGTTCTCGCCGACTATGGCAACGGACTCCAGCTCATGCGGATCCCGAGGAGCCTCGTCGCCTCGGCCCGCAGCGCGCCGGGCGTCGACTTCATGACGGGCCGGACCTCCATCGACCTGTATTTCTCGGGCGTGCGATTCGATTCGGCGATCGGGGCACCCGTCTTCTCGGACGACCTGCAGGCAAGCAGCCCAGGTGCGTACCTCCTTCAGTATGTGGGGCCGGTCCGGAGCGAGTGGGTCTCCGAGCTCGAACGACAGGGTCTGGAGTTTGACGCATACATCGCGAGCCACGCGTTCGTCGTCCGCGGATCCGCCGCAGCGGTCGAGGCGGCGAAGGCGTCCGCGTACGTGCAGTGGGTCGGGGTCTACCATCCGGGGTACAAGGTCTCGGCCGACCTGCTTTCGAGGTCAGGGGAGGTCCGCGTCTCCGTCATCGGCTTTGCCAAGGCCTCGCTTGCGGCGCTCCAAGAGCGAGTGGCAGCCTTCGGACGCGTGGAACAAGCCTGGGACTATCCGCCGACTGTGAT
>DATEUK010000015.1:0-21582 GCA_035283165.1 Thermoplasmata archaeon | reverse complement strand
GGGGGGGGGGGGGGGGGGGGGGGGGGGGGGCTCGGTCAACCGTATGTTTCGAGGAACACCTGGAACGCCCTGCGCTCCTCGGCGTCCATCGGCAACTCGCCCCGCGCCACATCTCGTGCGAACCTGATTGCGAACTTGCGCCAGATGCCTTCCTCCTTGTAGGCAGGGAGTGCGGATTCGGGCAGGCCGATTTCCGCGAAGGCGACCTTGCGCATTTCCTCCGCGTTCGGCGCGACCACAATGCGTCCCTCCTTCAAGGATTGCGCGTCCCATCCCATGAGCCGTAGGTGCAAGTCCGCATGACGCTGGCCCGGCGCCTCGTCGAACCTCATGAGGGCGCGGAAGATGCGGAGGTCCGCTTCGCCGTGCCAGCCCAATACGATTTCCGCCTCGACTGGATGGTTGCAGAGACCCTGCTCCTCCGCGTAGTGGACTGGAGTGAGCCACGCCCCGACGCCGCCATCGTCATATCGCCGGGTCGCCACATGGGGGACCTCCGCGAGGTTGCGCCAAGGGATCTTCTCGATGATCGCGGGCCCCCAGATGTTGATCCGGAAGAAATCACGCGGTCCGTGCTGACGAACGTTCGCCTCGGTCGGAATGAGGTTGTAGAGCGCCGGATTCCAGACCTCGTCTATGTAACCCATGGCGAACACTGGATGAAGAATGGGATAGAGGGTGTGCGCGAGCTCGACTGTGGCCGCAAGTCGGGGCGTATTCTCCTCGGGGTCGAGATATTGCCAGAAGAGCCTCACGCTCCCCAGGGCTACCTCGCCTTTCTCCGACTCGCCAAGCTGTCGGGCACGGTTCCGGTTGCCGGGCGCGCCGAGCGGAAACAGGTCGAGGGCCAGATGAAACGGCCCGTCAAAGCTCACAAGCCCGCCTTCCGCCGCCAACAACGCCTCGATGACCGCTGCTGGTGACAGACCCTCCTGAAGGAGATGCTTCACCGCCTTCCTCTGCTCTCCGAGAAAGGGAGCGTGATCCTGGTCGAGAAGCATTCGGAACCCATGGCCCTCTAGGATGCCGACCAACTTGGCGGAAACCTCGGGCCGCGGTGTCGCCTTCGGGACATAGAACTCAAGGAGGAAGCTCTGGCTCACGCGTTCGTCCCCCTACGTGCCCTCGATGGCCCTGACGATGACCGGGAAGGAGAAGGTCGCGTCGCAGTAGGCCTGAATCTGGCTAACCTGCCCGCTCCGGACATAGACGACCATGTCCGCACCCGGGTCGAAGGTGCGGAGTTCGGGCAGTTGGTCGAAAAGTTTCCTCTCGACATTCGTTCGGTCGGTCATATCCTTCACCTCAATGATGGCTCGTCTGCCCGTCAGCGGGTCACGATGTGCGAGTATATCTATCCTGTGCGTGTTGAAGCGCACTTCCAGTCCCTCGATGTTCTCCGCTCCGATGCCCCGAGCCACGCGGGCCTCGGTGAGATGGCCAAGGTTCCCGGGATCGGCGCCGGCGCCGTGGATCTCCCGGGAGAGTCTCGAATACCCTCTCAGCTCGACGAGTTCGTAGAGGTCCCGAATGGCAGCATTCGTGGCGGCGGTAGCAGCCTCTTCACTCATTCCGGCGGCCTTGAAACTATTATGGATTCGCCTCACGAAGGTCACTTCGTTGACGCCCCGAGCAGTCACTCGCCCCGCCTTCCGGACGACGTCGTCGGCGAGCCCCAGGGGAAGGATGTTGCTGACGCCAAGCAGGACGAAGGGTCCTCCCAGGTAGTTCGCAAACCATTCGCCGAAGATCTCGGGGAACACGTACGCAAGACCGGCGAACGCGGTCGTGAAGACCGCCGCCACGAAGATTCGCGAGTTGAGGGGGCCGATGCCTCGAAGCCTGTTGACGAGCTGGGTCACCTTGGCGGCATCCGCCAGGTCGCCGAGCTTCGCGGTGATTTCTCGTCCCGCGCAAGATATCCATAGCCTAGATGGAACTGAACAAGCAATTGTAGACCGTCAGTCTTTCCACCGGCTCTCCGAACGGCTTCCCCTCCATTCCCGGGACGGTGAGGTCCAAAAGATCCCAAGGGAGGATCTCAACTCCGTTGGCGACGAGGATTGCCTCAACGCAGCGCTGGAGCCCCGCGCACTCGGCTGTGGGTGGACTGCGATTCTGAAGGGAAGGCGTCACGGTTTCGTCGACTATCCGGGTCTCGTGCCAAGACAGGGCCGCGTATGGTCCGAGTTGGCTGACTCGAACCTGACCATCGTAGACGACACCGCCCCGGTCTTTCACGTACTCAAACTGGTCTGCCCACAGGGGGCTTCGCTTCCACAAGGGCACGTCTCGCTTGGACGTGGTATAGGAAATCCGATGGGACCGCTCGTAGTATCCGCCCGGGTCGCGGTACGCAGAGGTGTTGCAATCATGTTCAATTTGGGAGACGATCCTCGCAACGAGGCTGCTGCTGTCGAATTCTCTCCTGACCAGGTGGGACTTCGCCCCCTCTTCCAGGTCCCCCGTCGGATAAGCCTTCCGAATGAGGTCCCAGATGTGTTTCGGAATCAACGACATCATCTCGGATTCGTCCATGTGCCAGCGGTGGGATCCCATGCCCAAACGCTGGAGCCCCTGATGGGGTACGCCGTCATGATTCTTCCGTCGGCTCCCACGATAACCCGGAGTTCGTCGATTCCAAACCGACTCGGCATGTACCGGTATATCCACGCACTGCCGTCCCAGATGGGGTCGGCGTTCATGACTGCTTCGTCGATTAGGCGCCACACGTCCAGGTCTGTCATCGTGCCCGGGAGCGCTTTCGAAATTGGGTAGCCCGTTATGGTTCGTCCCGTCGGGAAGAATGAGGTTGGGTCCCCGGACAGCTTGAGGAGTGAACCATCGACATGCCGCTGGAAAATGTGGATCTGTCGGCCCTCCGTCATGGCGAACACAAAGGTCCGGGCGCCTGTCGAGTCCCTTCCTACGGCGACGCGGATGATGCGGTTGGGACCGGTCTGGGCAAAGGGTTCGGCAGCAAGGGTGTCCAGGTAGCGCCCGATTCGGACCTTGGACGCATCGTCGAGGGCACCATCGATTGCGCGAAGTCTCAAGCCTTGAGCGAAACGCTTCTGTCCGATACTGCCAACACCGCCGTTTGTAAGTCCGTAAACGGAGAGAACCACGAAGGCCCCTCCCAGGTAGTTCGCAAACCACTCGCCGAAGATCTCAGGGAACGCGTACGCAAGACCGGCGAAGGCAGTCGTGAAGACCGCCGCCATGAAGATTCGCGAGTTGAGGGGGCCGATGCCTCGAAGCCTGTTGACGAGCTGGGTCACCTTGGCGGCATCCGCCAGATCATCGAGCTTCGTCGCGATTTTCGCAAAGACCTGCGTCGCCTTTACGCCCGCCGTGACCGCCCTTGCAAGCCCCACGCCAACGAACATGAGTCCGATGGTCCCCGCCACGTAGCCCGCGTACCACCTGAACTTGAACACATTGTGGTTACACAGGAGGTTCGACTCGCACTCTGCGGCGGCGTACGGGTTCGCCCTCGACTGAGTTGCGTCGATGAACTCGAAGAGGGCCTTGCCAAGTTCCACCAACGCGTCCAGTCCTCGAGCCTGGAACGCCCCCGCGATGGCGCTGCCGCCGTCGAAGATTGCCTGCGGCTCGAGGAATAGCGTCGCAAGGTCCGAAACCGCATCCCGGAACGCGTACCAAGCGCCGCTCAACAGCCCCCCCAACTCCGGACCTAGGAATTCCACCGTGATGGAGGTGATCCAGTTCCCGATGGCGTCAAGGACCGTCGGCTGCTCCAGGGTCACGTAGTTCGAGTTTCCATTCCGGTCGTAGGCCACGATTTCCCACCGGGCCCCATTGAAGGCGTCTGCGAACCCAACGTCAAGACGATCTGAGAATTGAGCGCTCTGGGACCCCACTGGGTGTACGGCTACGGGCCGGTCGTACTCCCCGTCCTTGTACACGGCGACCCGGTCGACCCCCGCGAGGTCGTACACGGAATACGTGACCCAGCAACGCTTGATGTTCCAGTCCACGAACAGCTGGCATTGGTTGTTGGGCGTGAGGTCGGTGATGAGCAGGTCGGGCCCTTGCAGCTCCGTGATCGTGGGATCGTCGTCGTAGCCCTCGCGGAGAAGATCCCCATCCGTGTCTTCGTTCCGCGGGTCGGAATGCGCGAGGAATTCGAGGAAGTCCGAGAGGCCGTCCAGATCCGTATCCGCCGAGGTCGGGCTCGATGTGACGGCGTACGTCGTCATGTGGGCCGCGAATTCCTGGCGGTTCTCGATGGCCTCCATCACCTTCTCGAGGGCTTGCAGGCTCGTGATCGCGTACACGGTCCAGCCCGCCAATTCGAGTTCATCATCGAGCCGGTCGCCGTCGTCGTCAGTGTCTCCGTTGTTGCCTTCCCGGTCACAGTCCGTGTCGAGCCACTCCGAGGGATTCCGAGGGAACGCGTCAATGCCGTCCGGCCATCGGTCCCCGTCCATGTCGCGGATGCGCGGATCGGAGTCGTAGAGGAGAACCTCGGCGCCGTCGCCGAAAAGGTTTTGGTCTCCGTCCGTGTCGAACTTTCCGGGCTCCGTTCCCCAGACGACTTCCTGGGCGTCGTCGAGCCCGTCCAGGTCCGAGTCCAGATCGAAAGGATAGCTCCCCCTTGCGAGCTCGACCCCGTCGGGAATCCCGTCCCGGTCCATGTCGGCATCGGTGGGATCGAGACCGAGCCGATGCACGAGGAGCACCGGGAGGACCTCAAGCCTCCAGGCCGACGCCACGGGCCGTGAGACGCCTCTTTCATCGACGAACGTCCGCAACACGAGGGGATCCGATCGCACGTTGACCCGGAGGAACCCGCCCTTCAGATCCGCCGGAAGCCAGACATCGGTCCGGTAGTCGTCCGCACCGGAGAAGCTGAGGCGGACCTCGGCATCCAGCCCCGCGTACACCGCGGGCCAATCTTCGTGCGTGTGATCATCGAACACCCGCGCGTCCTCCCCGACTTCCACACGGAATGTGCCGAAGAGGGGCGTCACCGTGATCGAGCCCTCCTGCACGCGGGTCAGATCGTATTCGCTCTGGACGCGGAAGCCGTACGTTCCGGGTTCCAGGAACAGGTATGAGAATGACGGTCC
Organism: Thermoplasmata archaeon; assembly: GCA_035283165.1. Classification (GTDB taxonomy): domain Archaea; phylum Thermoplasmatota; class Thermoplasmata; order RBG-16-68-12; family EA-27; genus EA-27. The sequence continues at coordinate 16,486 of DATEUK010000015.1, read as the reverse complement.
CCCCATACCAGAGTCGAACAGCGGTCCCGCCAGTCTGATGGGGGACCACAGGTTCTCCTTACTGGTGAGCCAATGGGGATCGTCGGCGCTCGACCATGCGACCTCCGTACCCTGGGACACCGTAAGGGCTTCGGGATCCGGTGTCCCACCCGTCAACACAACACGCATCGTGTCCAGAGCATAGGGTGTGCTGAGCCACGGAGGAAAGGCGTGGACGCTCAGGGATATCGCATGGCGTCCAGCCAAGGATTCGATGGGGACAGACATCCCCATCGAGAATTCACCCGCGCTCGTCAGCCCCTGGCTCAGGATGCGCGAAATGTAGGGATCGTGTTTTGGGCATGAGGCCGTACTGTCTTGGTACCAATAGCCGCCGATCGTCGTGTCCCAAGGATCCGAGTCAAAGCGGTCTCCCAGCCACTCCCACTCGTGCCAGGTCAGCGAGCGGTGGGTGCTGACGGAGTAGGACGACACGGGGACGAAGGTGGCGACTTCCGCGCCGTCGGGGATCCCGTCGCGGTCGGTGTCCGGATCGACGGGATTCGTCACGAAGCCGTCGTTCGCAGGGTGGACCTCCTCCCAGTCCGAAAGTCCGTCCAGGTCGGAGTCGGCGAGCGTGGGGTCCGTGCCCAGGGCGGTTGACTCATGGAAGTCCGTGAGTCCGTCGCCATCAGAATCGAAGCTCTCCGGGTCCGTGCCCATTTCGGCCTCTCGCTCGTCCAGGAGATTGTCCCCGTCCGAGTCCACGAACACGTCCACACGGGCGCACGCACGGCCCAATTCCGAGCCGACGAGCACCTCGAGGCATGCGCTGTAGGAGCCGCTCGCAATAAAGGAATGTTCAACCGAGAATCCCGAGGCGGTCGTTCCGTCGCCAAAGGTCCATGTGGGCTGAAGTTGCGTGGTGTCCGCATTCCAGGCGAACGCGTACCCAACAAAGGCGACGGGACCTGGAGATCCGTAGACCGTGAGGTCCGGACCCCCATACACGATCGGCGGGGCGTTCTTGATGGTGACGACCGTCGTTTCTGCGGCCTGAGCGCCGTCCTCATCCCGGACTTCCAGGAACAAGGACAAAGCCCTGTCGTCCGGGACGAGTAGGACCGGATTCCATCCGGACGCAATCTCGACACCGTCCTTCCTCCACACGAAGCTCAGGCCTGGCCGATCCGACAAGGTATCCCAAGAGGCGCTCCCATCCAAGACTAGGGAGCTCCCGACGAGCGCAGACAGGCTGGCCGGGAGGACCGCCACCGGATTCGCGTTGAGAATGTCGACGGTTTGGAACGCCTCCGACGTCGCCCCGTTATCGTCGAAGACCCGCAGGCGAATCCATGCGGGTCCATCGTGCGTGAAGTCGTGAATCCCCCACGGGCCCGTCTGGACCGTCCCGTCGGAGTACTCCCAGACGTAACGAAGGCTGGCCCCATCGGACGGCGTTTCGGACGAGTTTCCCCCCCAGGAGACCACGGTCGAATCCTCCTCGGCCTGAATCGCAGACTCGAAGCGCGCGATGGGCGGCACATTCCCCACGTTGACGACGAGACCGCTCGAGGCTTGGTCTCCCATCCGGTCCGTGACGGTCACGGTGACCGTGTATTGGGCCGCCCTTTCGAACGCGTGGACCGCGGTCTTCCCGATGGCCGTCGTGCCGTCGCCAAAGTCCCACTCGTACCGCGGATACGGCTCGGTCTCGCTAGGGCTTGTGGGGGGATCCGGGTCCACGAGCGTTGGGACGTCGCGGTCCTTTAGGGTGGCCTGGAAGGGAACCGTGAGGTCCTCGGTCGCGTCCACGTCGGGTCCCACCTCCACCCTCGGCCCAAGGTTGTCGATCAGTTCGCGGTCCGGCGGTGGAAGCCTGCAGGAGGGCGGTATGATGGGGGGCACGGCGCAGAGGGGCCGTGGGGAGGCTGCCGCCTTCGCCGCGACGAAACGGATGGTGTCAGATCCCGCTCCGCCCTCATCGTCCAAGGCGGTCAACGTGATCGGGGACATCGGGGGCGCCATGGACCACGGGAGGAACGCGTACGCCGTCACCCGGCGGGGGTGGTCACCCCTCGACGGGGAGTACCACTCGTTCCTCGCGAACCCGCCTTGGTCCCACACGAACGCGAGGTCGTCCGCGCCCGGGTCGAATGCGCGGCCTTCGAGGAGGATGCCGTCCGCGAACCACCAGATCCCCGTGATGGTCGCTCGCGGCGGGACGTTCCGTACGGTCACATTCACGAGGCTGACTTCGGACTGGAGCCCACCGGGGTCCGTGACCCGCAGGCCGAGTTGGTGGAACGAGGCGGAGAGGCCTTCCTCGTCCCACCACGTGTAAGAGGGACTCCAACCCGCAAGAGTCGGGTCGGGGCTCGGCCCAACGGCGGGAGTGAACGACCATACGTATCGAAGGGACGGTTGGTCGGAGAAGGTATCCCAGCTGCCGCTTCCGTTGAACAGCCCGGCTTGTCCCTCGAGGATCGTGAGTTCGTGACCCGCTTCTGCGACCGGGGGACGGTTTGCCACGGAGACGTGGACTTCGTCCCGTGACGATTCCCCGTTATCATCGGTCAGGACGAGTCGAGCTACGTAGTTGCCGGCCGTCGAGTACGCGTGTCCGACGACGGGACCCACGCCCCGGGTTCCGTCGCCGAAATCCCAAGAATAGGCGAGGTCCGCGAGGTCACTTGGGGTGTCCGGGTTGCCCACAGAGCGGAACGTCACGACATCGTCTTCCCACGCGCTTGGCGGGCTCGCTTCTGCGGCCGCGATCGGCCTCACATTCAGGACGGTCATGAGGGCCTTGTCGACGTGAAAAATGCCCACGGAAGGATCCGTGACCTGCAGGCGGACGACATAGTCGCCCGCGTTGGCAAAGCTGTGCTCCGCAATCGGGCCGTGACCGGGTTCGGTTCCATCACCGAAGTCCCATTCAAACGAAAGGAGGGACTGGTTGGCGACGATCGGCCACGAGGCGGTGCCGTCGAGCGTGAGGATTTCGTCCTCGCGTGCGATCTTGTCCGGTCCCGCGTCAGCGCCGGGGAAGTCGATTCCGGGCAGCGGCCGACGGACGCCGATGGTCACACGGTCCAGGTCCATCCGACCGAGCCCATCGCGGACGACAAGCGCCACTTCGTACGTACCCGGCTTTGCGTACCGGACCGTGGTGTCCGCGCCGTGGGACACGCCGTCGTTCCGCAGGTACCACGTGTACTCCAAGGGAGCCACCCCCAGGGAGGTGGAACCGAATAGTGCGACCGCATCGCCGACCGTGACCGTGGCGGCCTTGACGAGCCCTTCGGCATCGAGGCTGGCTCTCGCATCGGGGCCCTGGGTCACGCCGGCATCCCGGGACATTGGCGAAAACCCCACTAGCACGATCGCCAGGCAGGAGGCCATTGCAGAGATGCGGAGGTAGGGCTTCATGCCAGGCCCTCCGCCAGGAGTCGGAGACCGCCGGATCCCCATGGAGACCGACCCAGGCGTCGGAACGCGACCGAGACCGCGCCTGTCACGACCGAAAACGTCCGAATCACGGAAGTCCGCATGTTGCTCGCCGAGAACCGCATTGCGCGAGCTGGAGCATCCGAAGTTTGGTGCGTTGTTTTACACCTATTTAATCACCGCGGGTGCCGGGCCCCAGTATCGGATTCGAGAGCGGTGAGTCGACGGTTCACGTGACGGCGAATCGGACCTGCGCCTCGGCCCGCGCTTCCGCGACCTGCTTGAAGTGCTTCAGGCGCATGAAGTTGTCCCGCTCCATCTCGTCCAACGGCTGGCGGATCCACGCCTCCGTCGACTTCAGCTCCGGGATCACGTGGTACTCGAGCATCCCCAGCGCGTTCAGCGCGTCGCCCTTCTCCACGTACGAAGGGGATTGAACGATCAGAAGGCGCCGAATAGGGCCCACACGGCCGCGCGCACGAGGTGCGCCCGCCGATCCCGCCAGAACGCGCCGACGCCGAACAGGAGCAGGTCGAGGACCGCGCCCACGGGCACCTCCCTAGGGGTGTGCCGGTAATGAACCTAAGGACCGCTCGAGTCCGGACGTGCACGCGAAATCGAGATACCGATCTCCCGAATCCGACGGCATGGAGCCCTCAACCTCGGGCGCTCCCTCGCAGGGCCCCGTCATCAGCCGCGCGCCCGGGTTCGTCACGATGAAGGCGCCCCGCTCGTCGGTGGGTGAAGGCGACGGGCCCTCGAATCACGACCTTCATGGAGAACGACCTTTTATCCACTGCGGTGGTTACAGCCTGTAATGGCTGGGGCCGTCGACCGAGCGCGGCGGGCCTATGCTCTTCGGGTCCTTGTCCTTGCGATTTCCCTCGGCCTGATCACCGGTGTCGCGGTCTTCGTCGTGGTGCCCCCAGCGACCGCCGAGACCTTCCCTACGCCGAACACGCGCGTCGATGACTCGCTCCTCGATACGACGACGGATTTCCAACCGGCCCTCGCCGCCTCCGGTTCCTCCGTGTACCTCGCGTATTCAACGATATTCGACATCAAGTTCGCCCGGTCGGACGACGGAGGTTCCTCGTGGTTCGGGTGGACCCTGGTCAGCGACAATCCGGGGGACGGCAGCATCCGGGCCCAACCGGACCTCGCGGTGGCCCCGAACGGGACGGCTTACGTGGTTTGGGTGGAGAACCGCAATTCACCTCCTTGCTCCCCGGGATCGTTGCACGTCTTCGCGTCCTGGTCCGCCGACGGCGGGCTCACCTGGGGAGACGGCCTCAACAACAACAACGACGTGCGGGTGGACGAGTGTGCCTCGCCGGTCAGCTCGCAGCCGACCATCACCGTCAACGCGGCCGGCCTGATCGCCGTCGCCTGGTCAGACACCCGGATGGGCGATTCGGACATCTGGGCGAGCACCTCCATCGATGGGTCAATCTGGGCCGCCAACGTCCGCGTGAATGACGATGCCGGAACGCAGGCCCAAGGCAGCCCCTCGCTCGCCGCGGCCGGAGATGCCATCCACATCGTCTGGAACGACTCCCGCTCGGACATCGGGGATATCATGCACGCGAGGTACGCCGGGCCCGGTTGGACCGCGAACGCGCGCGTGGACGACGCCCCCGCGGGCGTCTTGGCACGCGACCCGGTTCTCCTTGCCGGCCTTTCCGGAAACCCGGCGATTCTCGGCGTGGCGTGGGTCGACAATCGCGCCGCCATCGGCCGCCAAGACGCCCGGTTCAGCGGCTCGGCGGACGGGGGGCTCACCTGGGGAGACGGCCTCAGCAACAACAACGACGTGCGCGTCAACGACAACGCAGCCACCGCGCTGGCTGGCTCTCCCGACCTGGTCCAGGCAGGGGGGCGTCTGATCGCCGCATGGAACGATGACCGGCTCGGCGATCAAGACGTGTTCGCGTCCTATTCCTTGGACCTCGGGGCGACGTGGGCGGACGGGATCGGGGATACCGACGCGCGCGTGAACGATGATGAGGCGAGCGTTGTCACGGCCTTCGCGCAGGACTCGGTGGCCCTCGCCGCGGTCGGGACCACCGCCGTCGCAGCTTGGACGGACGGCCGAGAAGGGAACAACGACGTCGCTGCCTCTTTCTCGGTCGACGCACTGACATGGGGGGACGGGTTTCGCAACGACAACGATGCGGTGGCGGCCGGATTGGGCACCGTTCGAAGCGGGGCCCAGCAGGAGCCGCAGCTGGCGGTCTACGGGGGAACCTTGTACGCGGCCTGGTTCGACGACCGCGATGACGCGACGGGCCCGAGCGACGACTACAACATCTACTTCACGAGCTCGGCCGACGGCGGCACCACGTGGGGGGATGACCTGGTGAACAACAACGACGTGCGTGTCGACGACGGCCCTGCCCCCGCAGCGGCGGGATACCCGGACATGGCCGTGGCCCCTTCCGGCAGGATTTGCTTGATTTACTCGGACAACCGGAACGGGAATTTCGACATCTTCGTCACGTGGTCCGACGACGGGGGCAGGCATTGGGGAGACGGGCATATCAACGGCAACGACGTGCGCGTGAACGACGACCCCATCGGCCCTGCCGTGGATCAGGTCGAGCCGGCCTTGACGATTGACGCGTCGGGCGCGCTGTACGCCGTGTGGCAGGACGATCGCAACGGCGACATGGACATCTATTCCGCGCGTTCCGTAGACGGCGGCATGATCTGGAGCGCGAACGTCCGGGTCAACGATGACGCGATCGGGAACGGTGTGGATCAATTGGAGCCGTCGGTCACTCGGGAGGGCTCGAGCCTCACGGTAGCCTGGGCGGACGCGAGGACCGGAGAGTTCGACATTCGGTTCTCTTCCTCGGGCGACGGGGGAACGACGTGGGGTGACGGCTCGAGCAACGACAATGACGTTCGCATCAACGACGACCTTGGTGCGGCGGATCAACGACGTCCCGCGATGGCGGCCCGACTGTCCGGAGAACTCGTGGTGATCTGGGAGGATCGGCGTCAAGGCGGGCAGGACATCTATTCCTCTTCCTCCCTCGATGGTGGGGCGACATGGGGGGACGGCATTGCAAACGACAACGACGTGCGCGTCAGCGACGCGGCGGCGGCCTCGGAGAGGGCACGGCCATCGATCGCTGCCGACGCGTCCGCCTACGCCGCTTGGCACGACAACCGGGGCGGCGGCAATACGGACATCTGGTTCTCGAATCGGACGGGGAGCGGCCCTTGGAGCAGTCCCGATGACCGGGTGAACGACCCGGCGAACCAGTCGGCCATCCAGTACGCACCCGAGGTGGCCATCGACGCGACGAGGGTCATGGTGGTGTGGGAGGACGACCGGCTGGGTGCCGGCTTCGGGGCGCGGAACCTGTGGTTCGCCAGCGCGGCGCGGCAGCAGCCCTCGTCCGCGCCGTTGGATCGCATCCTCCTGACGCCTTGGCCCGGCCCCACGGTAGTCTCGGTGGGGCAGAACCAGACGTACACGGCGGTAGGCCTCAACGGTGATGGGCAACTGAACACGACCTGGTCTCCCGCCTGGAGCACCACGGATGGAAGAGGCACCCTCTCAGGTGCGGGCGGGTCTGCGACGATGGGATTCACGATCAACTACACTGCGTCCATCCCCGGCACGGACAACATCACTGTCGCCGCCGCAGGGCTTCCCGCGGTGACTAATCGGTCCCGGATCGACGTCGTCGACCTGAGGCCGCCGACCGTCGAGATCACTCCCGCGCACGGCGCCTCCGACGTGTCCGCAACCACGACAATCGTCCTCATGTTCTCCGAGCCGATGGACCCGACGAGTACGCAGGCGGTCACCGTGACCGCGAACGGACAAGTCGTCACGGGAAGCTGGTCGTGGTCGGGGAACAACGCCACCTTCACACCCGGCGGACCGTTCCCTGACGGCGCCTTCGTGACCGTCACGGTGGTCGCGAGCCAAGCCCGGGACATCGCGGGGAACCCGATGGCCGGGGACGCATCGTTCTCGTTCCGCATCGCCAAACGTCCGGCTGAGCCCCCTTGGACCTGGGTGCTTCTGATCCTAGCGGTCGTCGTCATCCTCGTGGCCCTCGCCCTTCTTCTCCGCCGGCGGCGAAAGGGGAAAGAGGTGCCCGCCGAGGCAGAAGTCCAGACCGAGACAGAATTCCGAGAGGGAGGAACGGGCACGCAGGAAGGCGAAGAGAACCTCATGGGGGAGGATCGGCCGGAAGCAGCATAGGCAGAACTGGAAGCCCAGCGGTCATCTCCGGAAATGCGGCGGGTCCGCCTATCCCCCTAGGGCGCCCATCAGCCGGGGGGTCAGGTCCTCCACGAGGTTCGAATCCCTCAAGGCGTAGACCCGGGACTCCGTTCCGCAGAACATGACCAGGTTCGAGGAGGAAATGCTTACGGCGTATAGGGGGCTCTGCGCCTGGTACACCCGGGACAGCCCTGCGGGCGACCAGCGGTACAGGGAAGTCCCGGAGGTCACGAAGATGCGACCGTCAGAGGCCCACGCGATCCGGGAGGGCGACCCCTGTCCCGGAGAGAACTGCAGGGGTGTGGAGTCCGTCGAGAGCGCGCCGGTGGAGGCATCGTACTCCGCGACAATCGGGGCGTATTCGCCCGTGTTGTGCGTGGGGACGATCTTTCTCTCCGCTCCGGTGATCAACGCGCTGGACCCGTTCGGAGACCACTCGACGTCGTGCAGGTCCAGCGCGTCCCCCGATCTCCTCGGTGGGATGATTCCCACCGTCTGGAGAGTCGCGCCATCGTAGCGGAGGACAATGCCCTCGGCCCCCGCGATCAAGGCGGTCGTGCCGGCCGCGTTCCAGGCGACGTCGAAGAACTCGACCCGCGTGTCTATCGAGGTCAGTCGCAAGACGTCCCCGTTCTCTTGCCGGTAACGATAGACCGCCCCCGGCTGCCCGACGAGGAGCGCCTCGGTCCCGTTGGGAGCCCAGGCGATGGACCAGATATGACTCAACCACGGAAGTGGGATGGAGCGGAACGCGTCTTGGGTGCGATTGTACTCATAGACGACACCCCCCCCTCCTGCGGCAAGGGCACGATCCCCCTGGGGGCTCCACTTCACGACATCAAGCGCGAAGCGGTTGTCCGGAACGGTCACCGAACGCACGGCGGATCCGTCGTAGAGTCTCGCGAACGCCTTCCCATCAACATTGCCCACGACGAGCGCGAGGCGATCTACGCTCCAATCCACATCCGCCAGATAGGGGTAGCGCCCCTCGATCCGTTGAAGTACGGTGAACTCCCCCCCCGAGAACTTCGCCAGGATCCCCACAGCATCGGAATCCCCGATCACGAGGGCCTCGGTGTCTCCCGGAGCAAAGGCGACGTCACGCAGCCACAACTCGGGGGGCCGCGGCAGAAGGGCGACGAACCCTCCGATCGCCACCAGAACCGAGAGGACGATCACTGCGGCGGCCATCTTCCTTCGAGAACGCCTCTCGCCCGCCGGTGACGACTTCCGTCCCAGGCTGGATGGCTCGGTCGGGCGCATTGGGCCTCCGTTCATAGTCCCAACCCGAGCCCAGTCCCGTCCCTCGTCGCCTGAAGCATCATCTCCTCCCAAATGGCCGGGTTGTAGTCGGTGGCCGTACCAAGACCCAGGAAGCCGCAGGAAACGTAGCTCGCGGACATGATGTCGCACTCATAGCGACTATGGAACTGGTCGCCTTCTCGTTGGTTATCAGAATCCAGGGTGCCGAGGAAGTTGTGTCCCAGCTCCTGCATGTACACAACCCATTGGTCGCCACAAAGCCATGGGGCATCATAAACCACATGCATGTTTCCGGGGACCTCCGCCTCCCCGCAGGCACCGCCGCCCTCCCTGTCGTGCGCCCACAAGGCGTACCGGAAGACCCCTCGTCTCTCGCTCGTGAAATGGGTGTCACGGTAGCTCGTCCAGTCCCCGGGTGCCAGGGCCGCGTCATGAGGGACCAGATCATCGACGACGAGGTGGAAGGAGATGCCATGTCGACGGAACAACGACGCGGCACGAGCCCCGAGATCGGACGGCGGGTCGTCGACATGACCGCAGAAGAGCGCGCACGCTGCCGGAAACCCGATGATGGGGGTCCAGAACAGCAGGTTGGGGACATCCGTTGGCTGTTCCATCCGATCGAGTTCGACGAACAGGTCCCTCCCGACGGGGCTGGCATCCGAAGCCCCGTCGTCGTCCAGGTCCAGATCCACGGTCGGAGCCCCATCGAGTTTGTAGTTTTTCTGGTTTACCTCGATCCCGTCCCAAATGCCGTCGAAGTCCGTATCGCGATTTGCGGGGTCCGTGGCTGCGCCGATGTCCACGGTAATGAGGACAGAGCTTGCGACGCCGAAGGACACGTCCAGGACGGTGGCGCTCGCAGAAAGGATGTCCGGGCTGGTGACGAGCAGGTCAACGAACATGTGAATGGTCACGTACGCACCGAACAGCTCTTGCTGCACCTGCCAGTCGCGGGGTGGATTTGTGTTGAAGTCGGCGTCGACGAATCCGTTCGCGAGGAGGTCCACGGTCGCGTCCGGGGCGACGGTCACGAACGTCCCCGGGTAGCCTACCCTATAGTTTGCGGGCGTGCCGAGGGCGAGCGCGCCGACCACATACGAAACGGGGAAGGAGGTCGTCCGCTCGAAGAGATTCGTCAACTCGTCTTGGTCCCCATCCTCTGCAAGCGTCCAGTGGGATAGGTGGGTCGTCGTGGCCCACGCGACGTTGTTCGCTGCGTCGACACCGGTTGCGTCCGGAAGCCCCCAGAGGGTTCGGTCGGCCGCATACCGGAACAGGACCAAGTCAGACTCCGCGAAGCCGGGGGGCAGCGTGGTGTAGCGGACCTTGATGATTGCGGTGAAGGCCGAGGCGCTCGAGGTCGAGAGGTCGTAATATGTCCCCCAGGACCCGACCAAGGGATTCGAGGGCGTCGCGAGGGCGATGGTGGGCACGATAGTGTCGTCCGGGCTGTAGTTGATCGCCACGATTACGCCGAGGGCGTCGTTCACCGCCAAGGCGTCGTAGTCGAAGGTCTCCGCGCCCACCACGGTGAAGCGCACGGGGTTTGGATCCACGGAGTCCAGCAGGAAATCCCGATCCGTGTCGGCCAAGAACGGGCTGGTGATGTAACCATCCGCGCCGGGCCAGAGTTCCTCCCAGTCGCTCAGCGCGTCCCTGTCCGTGTCGCTCTGCCTCGGATCCGTGTTCGAGGCCGTGTACTCGTAAAAGTCCGTCAGGCCGTCCCCGTCCGTGTCGAACGCCTGTGGGTCCGTCCCCAGCATGCGTTCCGCCTCGTCCAGGAGGTTGTCGCCGTCCGAGTCCACGCCCACGCGGACGACCAAGCAGTCCAGCGCCGCAGGTCCCGTACCGGAGAGGAGCAGGCAGGCCGTGTACTCCCCGCTGCGGCCGTACGCGTGGCTCACGCTCAGACCGTCACCGGTGGCTCCGTCCCCAAACGTCCACGTCTCATGAAGCGCCGTCGAGTCCCCCGAGGGGGTCCGTGCGATGCCCCGGAGCTCCACGTCTCGAATCGCGCCGTAGACGACGCGGTCGAGGCCCGCATACACCGTCGGTGTCGCGCCGTTCACGCGGACCTCAAAGAGGGACGTGTCGGCCATCCCGTGCTCGTCGTGGACGGCCAAGGAAACCGTGAAGTCTCCCCCTCCGTCCGCCTCCAGGACCGGGTTCCATCCGTAGGCGATCGGTCCTCCGTCGCGGGACCAAGTGTAGGAAAGCCGTGGCCGGTCCGTAGCGGTGTCCCAGGAGGCGCTCCCATCCAGGGGAACGGCCTGACCCTCCGACACGGTCTGCACGCCGCCCGGCGCCGCCAAGGGCGGGACATCCGCGACGTCCACCACCGCCAACGCCTCCGAGGTCGCGTCGTTGTCGTCGTAGACGCGGAGGCGGATCCACGCGGGCCCGACGCCCGTGAACGCGTGGTAGGCCCACGTCCCCGTCGCCATCGCGCCGTCCGAGAACGTCCACGCTTGGGTCAGGTGAGGGGCGTCGGACGGGGTATCCCCCGCCGTGCTCGCGAGCGCGAGGAGTTCGTCCTCCGCAACCGCGGGGACCGAAAGGGACGCGACTGGATCAAGATTGACGACCGTCACGAGCAGGCCGTCAGCGGCGACGTCGCCCGCCCGGTCCGTGACCGTGACGACCACCGTGTACGTCCCCGCCCGCGCGAACGGATGGAGGACGGGGTTCCCGGAGGCGGTCGCGCCGTCGCCGAAGCTCCACTCGTACCGATGGTCGGGGTCCGGGCGCACGGGGATCGCGGGCGGATCGGGGTTGACGACCGCCTCCGGGTCCCGGTCCTCGAGGATCGCGTAGAAGGGCGCCGTGAGGTCCTCCGTCGCAGCGACGTCGAACCCCGCGTTCACCCGCGGTCCGAGGTTGTCGACCATCTCGCGGTCCGGCGGGGGAAGGCGACAGGAGGTCGGTATGATCGGCGCGATGGCGCAGAGGGGCCGAGAGGGGGCGCCGGCCCTCAGTGTCATGAGGTTCACGGTGTCCGAGCCCTCCCCGCCGTCATCGTCCCGGACCGTCAGCGTGAACGAGGAGGGCGGAGGCGCCGCCGCCCACGGGAAGAACGCGTATGCGGTCACGAGGCGCGGGTGGTCCCCTTCCGCGGGGGAACGCCACTCGTAGTTCGTCAAGGCGTTAATGCCCCACGAGAACGTCAGGTCGTCCGCTCCCGGATCGAACGCGCGGCCCTCGAGGAGGACTCCCTCCGCGAACCACCAGAAGCCCGTGATCGTCGCGCGAGGTGGCGCGTTCGAGACGGTCACGCTCACGAGGTCGAGGCTTTCCGCACTGTCGGTGTCCGTGACCCGAAGGACGACGTCGTGGACGCCGTCGTCGAACCACGTATGCGTCGCCCCCATTCCGGGGATTGCGGGGTATGGGTTTGGAGCGACGGCGGGGCTCCGGATCCATTCGTACCGCAACGATGGCTCGTCGGAAGGCGTGTCCTCGCTCCCGCTCCCGTCGAACATGGCGGGCTCCCCCTCCGAGACGACGAGGTCCGTGCCGGCGCTGGCGGTTGGGGGGAGGTTCACAACGGTCACGGCGGCAGAATCGGAGGATTGGGCGCCATTGTCATCGGTCACGGTGAGGGTGGCGACGTAGGCTCCCTGGCGGGGATACGCATGGGCCACGGCCGGACCCGCGCCGCGGCTCCCGTCCCCGAACTCCCACGCGTACGCGAGGTCCGCCGCGTCCGTCGGGGTGTCCCAGCTACCGCTCGCGTCGAACACGAGCGGTTCGTCTTCCTCGACGATCACGTCGCGCGGTCCGATCGCCGCAACCGGCAGCGAATTGAGAATCGTGACCTCCACCTCGTCCCGATCGAACGCCCCGAAGTCCGCGGTGACCGTGACCCGCGCATGGTAGACGCCCGCATTCCCGTATACGTGGGAGACCGACGCACCGGAGGCGGTCAGGCCGTCCCCGAGGTCCCAGTCGAACGCCAACGAGGCGGCGTAGGCCTGCGGCCAGGGAGCGGAAGCCGAAAGCGTCACCGGCTCGTCCTCGTACGCGGTCCGGTCCGGTCCGGCGTCCACGCGAGAGAAATCGACCCCTGGAAGTGGCTCCGCGACTGTCACGGTCACGGTGTCCAGGTCCATGCGACCGTTCCCCGCCTGCACGACGAGGGCGACCTCGTACACACCGGGCAGGTCGTATCTTGTCGTCGCCGTCGGACCGTCCGCGGTCCCCCCGTTCCGGAGATGCCACGCGTAGGTCAGCGGTGCGGATCCCGTGGACCCGCCGCCGTAAAAGCGGACCTCGGTCCCGATCGGGACCGTGACATCCTTCAGGAGGAAGTCGGGGGCCAGGCTCGCTCGCGCCTCGACCGGGACGATCATGTTCGCCCGGAACGCCATCGAGAGGAGGACCACGACCGCCACAACCGCGCACGCCTGCATCACGGATGTCCGCATGTTGCTCGCCTGAACAGGCATTGCGCGGACCGAGGCATCCGAAGTTTGGTACGTTGTTTTATGACTATTTAACGGACACCGGTGCCGGGGCGGAATCGAGGTCGATAACAGGGGACGGCGTGAACGTCACCCGGCCGGCCGGGCGGCCTGCGCCTCGGCCCGCGCCTCCGCGACCTGTTTGAAGTGCTTCAGCCGCATGAAGTTGTCCCGTTCCATCTCGTCCAGCCTCTGGCGGATCCACGCCTCCGTGGACTTCAGCTCCGGGATCACGTGGTACTCGAGCGCGTTCACGCGGCGCTTCACCTTCTCGATCTCCTCGATCAGGCGGCGCATCGTCGTCTCGATCTCCGCCGCCACGATCACGCTCTCCACGAGGTCCTCGTACGCCTCCGCGGCCTCGTCGATCCGCGCGCTCGTCTGGATGATCCCGTACCCGCGCTCCTCCGTCGTCTTCCGGACCTTCTCCGCCTGGATCCGCGGGACGACAATCCCCATCACGTTGCGGGTCCGCAGCTCGAGCGTGGGCCGCGTCCGCACCGCGAACGACGCGGACTTCACGCCGATCGCCCCCTCGACCGCCCGCGCGATCGTGATCCGCTCGCTCGCGACCCGGTACTTCTCCACCAGGTTCGACCGCATCTGCTTCGCCCGGTCCAGGACGCGGAAGAACTCCACGATCAGCGCGTCGCGCTTCAACTTCAGGAGCCGGTGACCCCGCTCCGCCGTCTTCATCGTCTTCCGCACGAGGAGGAGCTGGGACCGCGTCGGCTTGTACTGCCCGAGGACCATTACGCCGCCACCTTCCTCGCCGCCGGCTTGGCCTCCTGCTCCGCTGCCCGGACCCGCGGATGGAACCGTTCCAGCGTCTTCCGGTCGATCTTCGTGAGCCACGCGTCGTCGAGCGTCGCCAGGAGCCGCCACGCGATATCCAGAGATTGCACGACGGTCCGGTCCTCCTCGCGTCCCTGCCGCACGTACTCCTGCTCGAACCGGTCCGCGAACTCCAGGAACTTCCGGTCCCGGTCCCCGAGCGCCTCCTTCCCGACGATCGCGACGAGGCCCCGCACGTCCTTGCCTTCCGCGTACGCCGCGTACAATTGCGAGGACACCTGCTTGTGGTCCTCCCGCGTCTTCTTCACGTCGACGCCCGGCTCCATGAGCCGCGAGAGGGACGGGAGCGGGTCGATCGGAGGGTAGATGCCTTTCCGGTGGAGCTCGCGGGAGACGGCGATCTGCCCCTCTGTGATGTACCCCGTGAGGTCCGCGATCGGGTGCGTCCAGTCGTCGTCGGGGATCGCCATGATCGGGATCTGGGTGATCGACCCGCGCTTCCCCTTGATTCGCCCCGCCCTCTCGTACAGGGTGGCGAGATCCGTGTACATATAGCCGGGATAGCCGCGGCGGCCCGGCACCTCCTCGCGCGCCGCCCCGATCTGGCGGAGCGCCTCCGCGTAGTTCGTCATGTCCGTGAGGATCACGAGCACGTGCATGTCCTGGCTGTACGCGAGGTATTCCGCGGCGGTGAGGGCCATCCGCGGCGTGATGAGCCGCTCGACGGCAGGGTCGTCCGCGAGGTTCAGGAACAGGACCGCGCGCTTCAGCGCGCCCGTGCGCTCGAAGTCGTTCATGAACTGGCGGGCCTCCTCGTTCGTGATCCCCATGGCGGCGAACACGACGGCGAACGCCTCGACGGCGTCCGGCACCTTCGCCTGCCGCGCGATCTGGAGCGCGACCTCGTTGTGCGGAAGCCCCGCGCCGGAGAACAGCGGGAGCTTCTGGCCGCGCACGAGGGCGTTCATGCCGTCGATCGTCGAGATCCCCGTCTGGATGAACTCCTTCGGGTTGTCCCGCGCGTACGGGTTGATCGCGGCGCCGACGATGTCCCGCCGTTCCTCGGGGATGATCCCGGGCCCGCCGTCGATCGGGTCGCCCGCGCCGTCGAGGATGCGGCCGAGCATGTCCTTCGACACGCCCAGCTTGATCGTCTCCCCGAGGAACTTCACGGTCGACGCACGATCCAGGCCCGCCGTCCCCTCGAACACCTGCACGACCACGAGGTCCTTGCTCGAGTCCAGCACCTGCCCGCGGCGGCGCTCGCCGGCGGGCGTCATCACTTCGACGAGCTCCCCGTAGCCCACGAATTCCGTCTTCTCGACAAACAGGAGGGGGCCCGCGATCTGCGTGATCGTCCGGTACTCGCGCGGCATCACCCCACCTCGAGCTTCCGGAAATCCTCGTCCATCATCGTCACCGCCCGCTGCATCTCCTCGTCGTACTTCTCCTCGAATTTCACGCGCGCGAGGAGGGCGCGGGACGGGAGGCCGACGATGTCCCGCAGGGGGACGTCGAGCTTCAGGGCCCTGTTCCCGAGGTCGTGGAACGTCCGCACCGCCAAGATCAGGGCGAGCTGCCGCTTCAGCGGCGCGAACGTGTCGACCTTGTGGAACGCGTTCTGCTGGAGGAAATACTCGCGGATCATGCGCGCGATCTCGAGCGTGAGCTGCTGGTCCTCGGGGAGCGCGTCCGCCCCGACGAGCCGCACGATCTCCTCGAGCTCCGCCTCGTCCTGCAGGACGCGGGATGCCCAGTTCCGGAGATCGGGCCACGCCTCGCCCACGTTCGTGCGGTACCAGGGGTCGAGGATCGACGTGTACAGGGAGTAGGACGTGAGCCAGTTCACCGCGGGGAAGTGGCGGCGTTCGCGGAGCTTCGTGTCGAGGGCCCAGAACACCTTCGTGATGCGGAGCGTGCCCTGCGTCACGGGCTCGGAGAAGTCTCCGCCGCTCGGGCTCACCGCGCCGACGACGGAGACGCTCCCCTCCTGTCCGTTCAGGGTCGTCACGCGGCCCGCGCGCTCGTAGAACTCCGACAGCCGCGCGCCCAGGTACGCGGGGAAGCCCTCCTCGCCCGGCATCTCCTCGAGGCGGCTTGAGATCTCCCGCATCGCCTCCGCCCACCGCGACGTCGAGTCGGCCATCAGGGCGACGGCGTACCCCATGTCCCGGTAGTACTCCGCGATCGCCATCCCCGTATACACGGACGCCTCCCGCGCCGCCACGGGCATGTTGCTCGTGTTCGCGATCAGGACCGTGCGCTCCATGAGCGGCCGCCCGGTCTGCGG
>DATEUK010000014.1:0-2797 GCA_035283165.1 Thermoplasmata archaeon | reverse complement strand
GGCGACCTCCTTCTCGATGTCCTCCACCGTGAACATGAAGCCCGTGTTCCCCTTCTCCGGCTTCGCGTCCGGGCACAGGTGGATCCGCACGTTCGAACCTTTGGGCGCCACCGTGTGCCAGTGGTCCCACTTGTCCATGTGGCGGAACCCGAGCGTCTCCGTGTACCACTTCACCGCCTTCTTCTCGTCCCGCACGACCACGGCGACCGTCGCGAACTTCAGCATGGCCGACGGCAGGCGACACCGCCACATAAGGGTGAACGTCACCAGGGCGAATGTGGCGGCGGTCCCCCGAGCGCCTTCGCCTTCAACGCGCCGTACGCGTAGTCCATCAGCGGACGCAGGTTCTCCACGTCTTGGCGGTTGTATTCGATGAGGGCGTCGAGGGCATTCTCGTCCCCGCGTTCGTATCGCCGCCAAAGCTTCGCCGCGTCGGACCCCGTGAGGCCCTTGACGTCGTCCGGACGTTCGAGTCCGAGGCGGCGCTCTAGTTTCTTCAGCCCGCCCCGGAACCCAAGTCGGCGCATCGGGTACTGGAGGTCGATGTGCAGGAGCGGCGGCAGCACGGGGAACGCGTTCCGGAGCACGGGCAGGTCGAAGTGTGTCCCGTTGAAGGTCACGAGCAGCTTGTACCGCCGCAGGTCCGCTGGCAGTTCGTCAAGGTCCACGCCGCGAACATATGTGCGGAACCGCCTGGCGCCCGCAAGGCCGACAAGCGTGATCAGGTCTCCGCTCCAGTTCAGCCCCGTGGTCTCAATGTCCAAGTAGGCCGCGTGATCGCGAAAGTCCCCGTACGCGCGCCAACGCTCGGGCGTGGGCAGCCAGGCATGGAAGAAGCGAGGATCCCTCGCCGCCAGGCGTCGTTCGGACTCCTCCACGATTCGGTGGACGGATTTCTTCAATCTGCCGGGGAGCGGGATGAGGTCCTCCGTGGCGAGATAGTCGGCCCACGTCTGGGCCTGCCGCCAAATCCGTCGCTCCGTCACGGGACCGACGCCGGGAGCATGGAGGAAGGTGTTGCGGAGCACGGATCCCCTGACGAAAGACCGGCGGGAAACCGATTTCGGTCGGTTCGCCGAAACTGTCCGCCGGGGGGTAGAAGGCTACATGTAGTATGCGTATCCATATACCCCCTGTGAAGGTGCCGAAACCGGTGTTCGCCAAGCGCGGAGCGAATCCGACCCTCGCGACGCTCGAGTACGTTCGAAAGTCCCTCCAGTCCGCGGATGGCCCGATCAGCCGAAACCGCCTCCTGGAGACCCTCCGGAAATGGGGTCACTCCACCTCAAGACAGAGTCTGAACGCCGCCATTGAGTTCTATGGCGACATGGGGATGATCGCGGAAGGGAGCAAGGGACTCATCTGGGTTCCCGAGGCGTCGGACGCCCTGCTTGAGGCGATCCAGAAGGGACAGAGGCTTTGAGCGGGCTTGGCGCCAAAGACGTCCTTCTCTCCGATCAGGCGGCTTCGTCGCTCAAGTCGCTGGAGAGGGCCCCGGATCCGCGCGCTCGGTCCGTGCTCCGTCGGGTCAAGACCCTACGAAACGTACTCCTGTACGACTGCCTCCATGGAGAGGTGGTCCAGAAGGATCGGATTCCCGCGCACTTGCGAACGAAGCATCGGTGACAGAACCTGTATGTCGAGGACCTGCCCTCGTTCTGGAGGTTGCTTTACACGATAAACCGGGAGAGGAACGACCGTTACGTCTTCATCGTCGAGGGGGTTGATCACCGCGAATACTCCAAGTGGTTCCGGGGGAACCCATGACTGAGTGAGAGATGCCCCCAAAGTCTGATAGGGCCGCTCCCCTCTCGGCAACCGTGTTCGAACTCCGGGACCGCGACGGCCTCGGCCGCCTCGGACGGTTCACGACGCCGCACGGCACGGTGGACACGCCCACCTTGCTTCCCGTGATCAACCCGAATCAGGTCCTGATCCCCCCCGCGGAGATGCGGTCCAAGTTCGGCGCGCAGGGCGTGATCACGAACGCATACATCCTGCACCGTTCCATGCGCGAACGCGCGCTCGCAGAGGGCGTCCACGGCGTCCTGGGCTTCGACGGCCCGATCATGACGGACAGCGGCGCGTTCCAGCAGCACGTGTACGGCGGCGTGGAAGTGTCGAACGAGGAGATCGTCGCGTTCCAGCGGGACATCCGCGCGGACATCGGTACCGTCCTCGACCGGTTCTCGGAGCCGGACCACCCGCCGGCCCGCGCGGAAAAGGACATCGAAGAGACGCTGTTGCGCACGCGCGTCGCCACGGAGATGCGCGGTGGCATGCTCCTCGCGGGCGCCGTCCAAGGATCGATCTACCCGGATCTCCGCCACGAATGCGCGGAGGAGCTGTCGAAGCTCGACGTCGCGGTCCACGCGATCGGCGGCGTCGTGCCGCTCATGGAGACCTACCGGTTCCGGGATCTCGCGACGGTAATCCTCGCCGCGAAGGAGGGGCTGCGTCCGGACCGCCCCGTCCACCTCTTCGGCGCGGGCCACCCGATGGTCTTCGGCCTCGCCGCCCTCCTCGGGTGCGACCTGTTCGACTCCGCCTCGTACCACAAGTACGCGCGCCACGGCCGCCTGATGTTCGCCGACGGCACGCGACACGTCGAGGACCTACGCGAGGTTCCGTGCGAGTGCCCTGCGTGCGCCACCGGCACGGTCAACGCGCTGCGGACGGACGAGCGCCTCCGCGCCGAACACAACCTGTACGCGAGCTTCGCGGAGCTGCGCCGCGTGCGCCAGGCGATCGCGGACGGTCACCTGTGGGAGCACGTGGAGCGGCGGTGCCGCGCGCA
>DATEUK010000013.1:0-2750 GCA_035283165.1 Thermoplasmata archaeon | reverse complement strand
TCCTGAACATCGTGAAGGAGGAAAAACGGGTCGCGGTCTAGGGACTCCCGGGGAGGCCCTACCATAGGTTAATACTGCCTCGCCTCGTTAGCCGCGGGCCGAGGAGAACCGTTGGAGGGGCACGATGCCTGACCTGCTCGAGTTCAAGCCGAACCGGGACCTGTCCTTCCACCCGAATCGCGACCTCGGGTTCAACCCCCGCCGGGATCTCGGGTTCGATTCGGGCCGAGACCTCACGTTCCAACCCGGCCGCGACCTCGGATTCGGAAAGCGGGGGCCTGTCTTCCGAGGGTACGTCTGCCCGGTCTGCAATGCGGCGGTCACCGCCGAGCAGCCGAAGTGCACGGAGTGCGGGGCGGTGTTCGAGCCGAAGGCGGTCGAGCGGATGAAGGCGAAAGCCCCGCCTCCGGCGCCTGCGCTCTCGCCCCCCCGGGCACCAACACCTCCGGCACCGTCCGTCTTCGCGGCGCCACCCCCTCCGCCGTCGCCCCTGCGCACCTATCCCGCCGCGCCGAAGCGGATCGACGTCCATAACTGCGTCCACTGCGGCGCGCGGGTGTCCACGACGGACACGTTCTGCTGGAATTGCGGGAACCCCATGTACGCGGGCCAGGGACGGTGAACGATGGCCGCCGTCGAGGTCTTCGGGCTGAGCATCTACGTCTGGATCGCCGCGGTCTCCCTGCTGTTCCTCATCATCCTCGCCGCCATCGGCAGTTTCGGAGTCGACTTCGGAGGCGACGCGGACGTCGACCTCGACTACGGGGAGTTCACGGGGCCCGGTATCTCGCCTCTGAGCCCGCCCCTGCTCGCGACGTTCGGGACGGCGTTCGGCGCAATCGGGGCCCTACTCGAGCTCGGAGGCTGGTCCACGGTGCTCACCGCCGTTGGTGCGTCGCTGGGGGCCCTCTTGATCGCAGTCGGAATGTTCCTGTTCGTCGCGAAGTTCCTGGTCCGAGCGCAGGCGAGCTCCGACGTCGACCCCGCGAGCCTCGTGGGCCGCGAGGGACAAATCATGGTGCCAATCCAGCCAGGGGCACAGGGCCAGGTGCTCGTCATCACGCCGGAGCGAGGGAGGACCCTGCTCCCGGCCGTCTCGACGGAAGCGATTCCGCGGGACGCGATCGTCGAAATCCTCGGGTTTGCGGGGGGAGCTGCGAATGTCCGTAAGAAAGCGAGTTGAGGGGAGACCATGAGTGCGCTCGGAGTGGCGAACGGGTTCCACGTACTGAACCAGAATGAGGGCGTGACGATTCTCTTGGGGCTCCTTGCCCTCATCTTCGCCGTGATCATCAGCCTGGCCTTCTACGCGTCGCGGTACAAGAAGGTCCCGCCCGACAAGGCGATGGTCGTGTACGGGCGGAAGACGCGTGAGGGCCACGCTGGCTATCAGGTCATCACGGGCGGCGGGAAGTTCATCGTGCCGATCGTCGAGGCGTATGAGTTCATCTCCCTCGACGTGCGCACGCTCGACGTCGTTGTGACGGATATCATTACGGACGTGAGACAGAGCGGCGCGAAGATGAGCATCCGGTCGGTCGCGCAAGTCCGGATTTCGGACGACATGCCGACCCTGCGGACGGCTGCCACGCAGCTGCTCCACAAGCGCGACCCGGAGATCAACGAGATCGCGCTGAAGACGCTCGAAGGCCACGTCCGCGGGATCTGCGCGACCCTGACGATCGAGCAGATCAACAGCGAGCGCGACGCGATCGCCTCCCAGATCCAGGGTCTGGCAGCGAACGACCTGAAGAACATCGGGATGGAGATCCGATCCTTCGTGATCAAAGAGATCGAGGACGCGATGGGGTACCTGGACGCGCTCGGCGTGAAGCGGACGGAGGAGGTGAAGCGGGACGCCCGGGTCGGAAAGGCGAACGCGAGCCGCGAGGCCACGATCGCGGAGGCGATCGCCGCACAGCAGGCCGAGAAGGCGAACGCGGAGGCGGAGGCCCAGGTCGCCGTGTACCACCGGGACCGCGACATCACCCGCCAGAAGGCGGAGACCGAGGTCGAGATGCAGCGGGCGAACAAGGAGATCTCGTTCGACCTGCAGATGGCCACGCGCCAGCAGGAGCTCGTCGTCGAGCAGAAGAAGATCGACATCCGCGCCAAGGAGCAGGAGGTCCTCGTGCAGGTGCAGGAAGTCCGACGGCGGGAACAGGAGCAGATCGCGGAGATGGTCGTCCCCGCGAGGGCGAAGGCCGACGCGCTGGCGGCGGAGGCGGACGGGGAGCGCCGCCGGCTGATCGCGATTGCGGAGGGCGAGAAGGAGCGGCTTTCCCGGGTCGCGATGGGCGAGGCGGAGCGCATTCGGCAGGAAGGGACCGCGCAGGCGGACATCATCCGGCTCAAGGGCGAGGCCGAGGCGTACGCGATCAAGGCGACCGGCCTCGCGACGGCGGAGGCGATGCGGGCGAAGGCGGAGGCGTGGGAGATGTACGGCCGCGCCGCCGTGACGCAGCTCATCGTCGAGAAGTTGCCGGAGATCGTCGGGAACGCCGCCAAAGCGCTTGAGGGCACCCAGAAGCTCATCATCATGGGGGAGCGCGGACCAAGCTCCCTCGTCGGGTCCGTCGTGGACATCGCCGCCCAGGCACCGGCCCTCGTGAAGGCGCTCACGGGCATGGAGATCGGCGAGCTCGCGGGCAAGCTGAAGGACGTCATGAAGTGAGCCGCGCGTCCGTACAGTGGTCCGAGGGGGCCTCCCCGGAGGCGATGACCGAGGCTTTCGGGGAGGCCGCGCTGAC
>DATEUK010000012.1:0-7512 GCA_035283165.1 Thermoplasmata archaeon | reverse complement strand
GGATCTCGTCGCCACGTTCGGGACGGAGCACGAGATCCGGCTCGACACGGTTCCGCCGTCCCTGCTGCTCATCCTCAACGCCTCCACGGTCGCCACGCCGTACGCGTTCTGGTGCTCCGAGGGGACCGAGTACGCGATCGGAGCGCCCACGCCCCAAGGCTCCGGCTCCACCCGGCAGTCGTTCCAGTCCTGGTCGGACGGCGGTCCCCGGACGCGCACGATCCCCTGCGTGGCCCCCGGGGACCACACGGCGATCTTCGCCGCCGAACACCTCGTCATCGTGTACACGACCCCCCCGGGCCTCGACGTCGAGCTGAGCGGAGCACGGATGCCGACCCCGGCGAGCGTCTGGTGCCCGGAGGGCACGGGGATCGCCGCCGTCCCACCCTCGCCCCAGGGGGACAACGCGACCCGCTACGTGTTCGATGCTTGGGCGGACGGGGCCGCCGAGGCTCGCACGATTGCCTGCAACGCCCCCGGGGCGTACACCGCGAACTTCGTAACGGAGCATCGGACTGTCGTCGCGACGGACCCGCCGGGATACCACGTCACGATCAACGGCGCGACCGTCGCATCCCCCGCGTCGTTCTGGTGTCCGGACGGATCCCGCCGCCGCCTGTCCGTGCCGATGCCGCAGGGGAACGGGTTCGTCCGCGACGTCTTCTCCTCGTGGTCCGACGACGGGGAGCGCGCGCACGAGATCCTCTGCACCGGCCCCGCCGCCTACACGGCGCGCTTCGAGCCGGACTGGAAACCCCTCGTCGCACTCTCGTTCGCCATCGTCCTCGCTGCGGTCGGGGCGTTCGTCGCGGCCACGGCCGCCCAACGGCCCTTGAGGCGCGAAAGCACCGGGAGGGCGTGGCTCCTCGTCGCGTTCCCATTCGTGGCGGTGGAGGCGACGACGGGCATCGTGGACTGGTTCACCGCGTGGCTCATGGTGCCGCCGGTCGCGGGGCTCGGCACGGCCGTGGATGTCGCGATCCTCGTGGCGGGCTTGCTCGTTCAGGTGTGGTACGTGCGGCGTCAAGCCGGCGCACCTTCCCCGCCACCTGACGAAGGCCCAACGCCGCCACTTCCGCCACCCCGTGAGGGCCTCGCCCCTTAGTAGACGAGGCCTTCCCGGCGGCTGGTCGTCCCGTGGCCGTGAGGAATCGATCGAGAATCTCTCCCGGCCCTTACCCACTGGCGAGAGACCCGGGGGAACATCACCGACGGCACGCAACCTCTTTATTCTCCCGCTGTGTGCCGCCGGGCGTGGCGGCGCTGGGCGCAGTCGTTTCGCTCGCGGCGGCGGTCATCGGCCTGTTCTTCACCGCCATGGTGTTTCGCCTATTCCTTGAGCGACGCAAGCCCCACCACGTCGCGTGGACGACGGGGCTCGCGATGTTCACTGCGGTCGCGATCGTCCAGGTCGTCGCAGAGCTGGGGGGATGGACAGACGGCCTGTTCCGCACGTGGTACCTCCTCGGGGCGGGCGGACTCGTCGGGTTCCTCGGCCTCGGGTCCGTGTACATCGTGAACCGGCGGGCGGGACATGGCTTCGCCGCATACGTGGTCGCGCTGTTCGTCGCTTTCGTAGCCGCGACGATGACCGCGCCGACCGATGCGGGCATCATCGGCTCCTTCAACGAGGGCGTGCCGGTGAGCGGGGACGGGTGGGTTCGGGGGTCGCTGCCGCGGTTGCTCTCCCCGCTCCTGAACATTCCAGCGGGCATCGCGCTTATCGGGTTGGCCGTGGTCGGCCTCGTGAGATACCGGCTCACATACAACGGGTGGATCGCGGTCGGCGCGACGGTGCAGGCGCTCGGGACGGGGATCTCGCGGTTCCGGGATGCGTTACTGGCGTCCGGGATCGACACCGCCTCGCTCATCTATTTCGCGGAACTCGCGGGGATCGCGCTCATGTTCGTCGGCTTCTGGAAGGCCGTCGAGTGGGCGAAGGAACATCGAACGAGCGCCCATGGCGGCGGGCCCCCGCCTACGCGGAGCGAGACCGACCAAGTCGTCGCGGACACCGTTCCGAAGTGACTCCGGCCCGGTTCGGGCGTGCGGCGGACGTTCGCGTCGAGAGCCTTTCAGTAGATCCGGGTATCGTCGTCGCGCGGTTCATGGGGAGCGTTGAGCGGATCGACCGACGCGCCCAGCGGATCCGGGGAGGGGTCGAACGCCCCGTCCGCCGGGGTGGGCTTCGGCTTCGGGACGGGGGGCCCCTTGCGCCATGCCCAGACGCTCAACATCAGGGTCGCCCCGATCAGCGCCAACCCGCCGGTCAGCACGACGATCGCGAGGATCGTCTGGTTCGTCCTCAGTCCGGAGACGACCAGGTCGAGGTGGACTCGGAGCTCGGCGCGCGCGGGATCGTCCACGACCACGACGTGATACTGCCCGCCGCTCGTGAGGTCCAGGCCGATCGTGACGTTCGTTCCGTTCTCCGCGAGGAGCGGTGGAACGCCGCCGGAGCCCGCCAGAAACGAAAGGTACCCGAGGTCATCGAAGACGAAGACGTCGAAGGACCGATTCTGCAGCTCCCAGACGCTTCCGCTCAACCGACCCTGCCCCAGGAGGCCGAATTCGAAGTGGTGGAAGTTCCCGGCGGCGACGAAGACGTCGCCGGACTCGCGAACCGGTGCGGCGGCGTCGTACGTCATGACCACCCCGACGAGGAGCTGCGCCAGCGCGATCGCGGCGAGGAAGTATATGCGCCTCATCCAAGGTCCCCCCTGTCCGCCGAGCGGATCATTTGTCCTCCTTGCGCGGTTCCTTGGGGATGGGCGCGAGCACGACGGAGATGTTGTCCTTCCCGCCGTCCTTGTTCGCCAGCGCGACGAGGATCTCGCAGGCCCGCTGGGGGTCGCCCGTCTCCACGACGACGCGATGGATGTCCCCATCCTCGACATGGTTCACGAGGCCGTCGCAGCACAACAGGACCCTGTCCCCCGGCTCCACGGTCAGGCACCCGACGTCCGGCGTCACCTCTCCGTAGACCCCGAGGACCATCGTGATCACGTTCTTCCTCGGGTGATGCCTCGCCTCCTCGGCCGTGATCTCCCCCCGGTCGACCATCTCCTGGACGAGGGAGTGGTCGCGGGTCACCTGGCAGATCTCCCGCTTGTTGACGAGGTAGACCCGGGAGTCCCCGACGTTCGAAACGTACAGGTTGCGGCCGTCCACGACGGCGAGGGCCAGGGTCGTCCCCATCCCCTCGTACTCCGGGCTGCTCTGGGCCCGGTCGAAGACGGCCTGGTTCGCGCCGACGACCGCATCCAGCAGCGCCGTGCAGTACTCGGCCCTCGAGACCTCCTCCTCGCTCGTCAACATCGGCAGGAGCGTGCGCGCGACCGTCTGGACGACGATCTTGCTCGCCACGTCCCCGCGACGGTGTCCCCCCATCCCGTCCGCGACCATCAGGAGCAGTCGGGTCCGGGGCTGGGACAGGAACGCGGTCTGGATCTCCGTCGCGAGGAGACTGTCCTCGTCGACCGATCGGACCCTGCCCACGTTCGTGGCAAACCCCACCTTCGTGGAGGGGGAACGGATGATCGTGTCGTTCTCCCCGGCACGGGCGCCCCATTTCAGGATATTTCTGGTTCGTTTCATGGTCACTACCCCGCGTCCTCATCCGCCTTTGAATTCAATCGTCATGTACGGTCCCTTCCCCGGCTTGTACACGAGGGCCACGACGTCCCCATCCGCCAGCCGTTGGCGCTTGCGGGGGGGGATCTGCTGGTAGGTCCTCCCGCCGTCGCTCGACCTCGCCGTGCCGTTCAGGCTCCCCAGGTCCTCGATCCAGCAGCGGCCCTTCCGGTCCTTGGAGATCCTCGCGTGATGCTTCGACAGGTACCTCTCCCCGTCGAGGATCCCGATGTCGGGGGGACGGCCGAAGCCGTTCTTCGAGCAGGCCCCGTCGCACGCCTTGTGTTCCCGGCCGATCTCCATGGTCTTCTTGATCTTGCACTTCTTGCCGAGCATGATCAGGTGGGGAGCCCCGAGGGGGTTGGCGGCTCCCCCCTGGATCGCTTCGACCATGTCCTCGGCGGTCGGGTACCGGTTCTTGGGGTCGAACGCCATGGCCCGGGTCACGACGTCGGAGAGCTCCTGCGGGATGGTGGACACGATGTCGCGGGGGGATCGGGTGAGCTCCCCGCCGCCGTGCGGGGACTGTCTCATGGACGCCCGAGGATCCTGCCCCGTCAGGAGGAAGAAGAACACGGCCCCCGCGCCGTACAGGTCGCTCGCGGGAGTCGCCTCCCCCTCGTTCTGCTCCGGCGCCCCCCAGCCCGGTGTGTAGATGATCGTGCCGGCCCCGCGGAACTGTTGGAACTCCTTCTTCGCGGCCCCGAAGTCGAGGAGGACGACCTCGCGGCGCGCATCGAGGAAGATGTTCCCGGGCTTGACGTCCCGGTGGAGGACGTTCTGCGTATGGAGATAGGACAGGGCCTCGAGCAGCTGGAGGATGATCCGCGTCGCGGTCGGCTCGTCGGCGGCCTTGTCCCGATACCGTTCCGCCAGCGTCTCCCCCTCGAGTCTCTCCTCGACGAGACAGAACGGGCCCAGGTTCGTACCCTCGTCGAGGTACTTGACGACCCGCGGATGGCCGGGCGACCTCAGCGCCTGCAGGATCTGCGCCTCGATCCGGAGCCTCTCCTCGGCCGCCGCGAGGTCCGTCCCGTACGCTTCCTTCACGACGACGTCGTGCCCGCGATTCGACGTTCCCACGTAGACGGCGGACATCCCACCCTGCCCCAACTGGCTCGTGATTTCGTAGCGACCCTTCGTTCCTTCGAGCGTGCATGGAATGGGAAGGGTCATGCTCACCGGGAACCTACTTCACGACGAACTGCAGCCTCACCAGCTCTGCGACATCGATCTCATCGTCATCCTCGAGTTCGTTCCGACCCGTGCCGGTCACCAGGATCCTGGATCCGTTTCGGAGGAGCCAGGTCTTGTTCGCGCTGGGTTTCTCCTGCACCATCGTCTTCCCGTCCTCGACGTAGAACTTCCCGTCCGCCTGGAAGACCGTGATGTGCCCTCGAGAGATCTCGTTCGCCTTGTCCGGGTCCGTCAGGTACTTCGCGAGGTCCGCGCGCCCGATCAGCCATTGGGACGGCGGGATCGGCGCCTCCGTGCTGTCGGGGAAGACGATGTATCCGTCCTCCGGCGACTCCGCCGGGGGTTCTTCCTCGACCTCCGTCGACTCCATCGGCTCCGTCGGGCTCCCGCCCTCGGGCTCATCCAATCCGAGGTCGTCCTCCGGCTCTGCGGTGGCGTCGGCCGGTGCTCCGCCTTCCGGTTCCGCCGGGCTGGGGGCACCCTCGGGCTCCTCCGGGGCGTCCGTCAGGTCGCCAACCTCGGGGGCCTTCGAATCGCTCCCGCCATCGTCCTCGCCGGAGGGGAACGCGTCCTCGCCCCCGGCACCCATCTCGGGGAACCCCGGCTCCACGTCCGCGCTCTGGGGCACGATCTTCGCACCGCACGCATCGCAGAACCGGGCGTCATCCCGGTTTTCGCTCCCGCAATCCGAACACTTTGCCATGTGTATCACCCCTTCACTGGTTTCCGTTTGCCAATGATCGTCGTCGCCTGGAGGAAGTCCTTCTTCGCGGACTCGCTCAGCGAGAGTCCGTTCCGGGCGACGGTCGCCTGCGCGGTGCGCATCGTCGTCATGACCTCGCCCAGGGCGGGGTTTGCGCGCACCGCCGCGGCGGCGCCGGCGTCCGCCGCGAGCGCCTTCACGATCGTCTCCGCCCTCTGCAACGCCTCCGCCGCCTTCGTCTGCACGGCCCGCTGCATGAGCACCGTGGCCTCTGCCGAGCTCAACAGGGTGCGCGGGTACGGGTTCGCCTCCGTGTTGAACAGCTTCTTGTCGGGAGTGAACTGGACCACGACGTCCTGCGCGACCTCGACGAGTTCGAACCGAAGGAGCTTGGCGTTCCCCGCGGCCCGCGAGGGGACGCCGAGGCGGAACACGAGGCTCTGCTCCTGACCCGCGATCAGGTCCTTCAGGGGAATCGTGAACGCGCCGCCGTCGAGCTTGGGCCGGGGCAGCCGGTTCAGGGCGGGCCGCACGGTGTAGGCGTCCGCGAGCTCCACGCCGGGCATCATCGAGACCTTCAGCTCCGGATTCGCGACCACGGTCCCCGACATCTGCGCGGCCTGTTCCTGGAAGATGCCGGCGAGGTCGCGCTTCCCTTCCTCGATGTGGTGCCACATCCCTCCGCCGGTCTCCGCGATCTTCTGCAGGAGGCCCTCGTTGTAGTCCGTCCCGATGCCGACGGCCGTGACAGTGATCCCAGCTTCCCGCATGCCCTGCACGAGGCTCACGAAGTCCCGCTCGCTCGTCTTGCCGACCGTCGGGTTGCCGTCGGTCAGGAGGAGGATGCGGTTCACCATGCCGGGGACCCGGGACGCCTGGCGCGCCTGCTTGGAGGCGGCCTCGAGTCCCTCGTACATGGCGGTGAGCCCCCGGACCTGGATCGCCTTGACCGCGGACTCCGCCTCCCGGAAGTTCCCGGCGCGAGACGCGGCGAGGTGGACCTTCACGGTGTCCGAGAACGACACGATCGAGACCATGTCCTCCTGGCGGAGCTGCTTCACGAGGCCGAGCGCCGCCCCCTTCGCCTGTTCCATCTTCTCGCCGTCCATGGACCCACTCGAGTCGATGGCCAGGGAGATGCTTCGGCTCCGCGCGGCGATCACGGCCGCGGAGGGCGCCAGGTCCACTGCGACGAACACGGAGGAGCCCGCGTTCGCCTGCAGGTGGGTGCGGTTGATCGTACACTTCATCGCGAACGGCGATCGCTTCGGAGCATTCTTCGGGGCCTGTGCGGACTGTTTCATCGAACCACCGGGACTTTCGCGATGGAGGGAAGCCTTTCTTAGAGCTTACGACCCCGTTCTCACAAAATGAACTTGATGCCCGCCGCCGCCAACCCCGGCGGAGACGCGAATCCGACCCGGTTCACCGGGCCCGGGTGAAGGTTCTTAGGGCGTCGTCCCTTCCGACGACCCGATGGAACCCATCCTCGGCCGAAGGATCCTGCGGTTCGACGCGGTGGAGTCCACGAACGACACCGCCAAGGAACTGCTCGGCGAGGGTGCGGAGGAGGGCACCGTGATCGTCGCGGAGCGCCAAGTCGCGGGGCGCGGCCGGCACGGGCGCGCGTGGTTCTCGCCGCCGGGCGGGCTGTATTGTTCGATCGTCCTGAAGGGGGACGAAACGAGCGCGCGGTTGCTGACCCTTGCGACCGGGATCCCGGTCGTGAAGGCCCTTCGCCACTGGTCCGTGCTCGCCACGCTGAAGTGGCCGAACGACGTCGTCTTCCGCGACCGCAAGATCGGCGGCGTGCTGTGCGAGGGCGTGTACCGCCACGATACGTATTGGGTCGTCGCGGGGATCGGGGTGAACACGAACGTCCCCCTCGACCGACTCCCGGAGGAGGTCCGGCGCACGGCGACGTCCCTGAAGGCGGAGACCGGGATCGAGGTGTCGAACGACGAGTTCCTCGCGTACGT
>DATEUK010000011.1:0-4300 GCA_035283165.1 Thermoplasmata archaeon | reverse complement strand
GTCGGTCCTCGGCCTTCCCCGCGCGGAGGAGGCGAACGATGTACCCGAGCCGCCACACGAAGATCCCGACGCTGACGGCCAGCACGACCGTCAGGGCGTAGGGGACCCACTCCGGGACGGCGACCACGCGCGTGGATACCCGACGGACCCTTAAGACTTTGAGGAGACTGGTCCTGTTAGAAATCGGGTCTCGAACAAGCGGGGTTGCTCCCCGAAACTTTCGGCGTGGTGACCGCTAACCTCACGATACTATTCCCCGTGTCCGGTTCGATGGGGGGACGAGTCGTCCGCAGCCTCGTGTTTGCCGCGGGCTTGCCGGACCCCAAGCTGCGGTGGCTCCTTCAGGAGTTCCGTCTCCTCGTGAACCGCTCCATTCGAATTGCGCTCCGCGAGGGCATCCAATCCCGCGCCCGGTTGACGAAAGCCGCGTACCGGACCCTGTCCTCGGAGCACGCCGTGTACAAGCAGTACATCCCGTCCGCCTTCGGAGTTGCGCTCGCCGTGCTGAAGGCGTACCGGAGGCGGGTGCGGCGGGGGAAGAGGACGAACGTACCCTACCTCCGCCGACCGCTGCTGAAGGCGGAGAACCAGTCGTACCGGCTCGACCGGGGGACCGGACGGTTGCGAATCCCGGTTCGCGGGACGGAAGGCGTGCAGCTCACGCTCCCGCTTTCGACGTGGCACCGCGCCATCCTTCAGGATCCGACGTGGGGACTAGGGTCCCTCACTGTCACGACCGACCGCGTCGTGGTCGTTGTCCGGAAGGACGCGCCGGAGCCGTACGAGCCCGCGGCGGCGATCGCACTCGACACGAACGAGGCCTCCTTGGATGGGGTCGTGGCTGGAAACGGGGAGGCCGCCCTTGTAGGCGTGCGCTTCCCTGAGGTCCGCGTCGTCCAGGCCACGCATTTCCGCCGACGCCGGCTTCTCGCACGGAAGAAGGCCAACGACCGCCGCGTGATGCGCTACCTGTTGCGCCGAGAGGGGCGGCGTGAGCACAATCGGATCGAACACCGACTGCACGTCGCGAGCAAGGGGCTCGTTGCCGAGGCGAAGGAACGACGGGCGACACTCGTCCTCGAGGACCTCAAGTTGCCCCAGGGCGGCGGGCGCGGTCGGAGGATGCGACGTCGCCTTTCCTCATGGCCCCAGGGAGAGCTCCACCGCCAAATCGAGTACAAGGCTGTGGCCGCCGGGGTGCCCCTGATTAAAGTCCATCCTGCATGGACCTCCAAGACCTGCCCAGCGTGTGGCGCGCGGCGCCGAGACAGGGTGGGCCAGGACTTCGTCTGCGTGGTGTGCGACTGGGAGATGGACCGCCAGCACAACGCAGGGCTGAACATCCTGAAATCCGCCTTGGCCTCGGACGAGGCCCTGGCAAGGGCCGTACGGTTCCGGCCCGGTGCCCTCCGCCGTGACGTGGTGATTCCCCTCTACGACCTTCCCGCGAGGGAAGGCGCACGGGAGGAGCCGAGCGGGGCGGAGTCTCTGGCGGGGGTGGCGTGACGGCCATCACCCGCAGAGGTAACAGAACCGAGGAGACTCGACTACCGAAAGGCTGTCTCCAAGAGGACGGGGAGCTCGCGAAGGTCGCTCACGCGGAGGCAGTCCGCCTCCCGGGCACGATCATCACGGTCGACGAGAATCGGTGTGATTCCGGCGGCCCGGGCGCCGACGACGTCCGCATCCATCCGGTCCCCGATGTGCACTGCCTCGGTCGGTGCGCACCCCGCGCGCTGCAGCGCGAGGCGGAAGATGGCTGGATCCGGTTTCTCGGCTCGGGCTTCTTGGGAGTAGGTCACGGTATCGAAATTTCCGGCGAGTCCCAGGGCGGCGAGGCGATCGACAAGGTCCTCCGTGGCGTTTGAGACGATTCCGAGACGAAGCCCTTTCGCCCTCAGAGCCGCCAGAATCTCGCGCGTCTCCGGGAAGGGCCGGGACAGAAGCATCCTCTTGAATGCCCGGTCGATCCGGTCTCCAAGTTCCTCGATTGCGGCTGCGGGGCTGCCGCTCGGGCTCGCGAGACCCACCCGCTCGAGAATGAAACCGTCGTAGAGCCTCCAGAACTCCCGCATGCGTCCGTGGTAATCATATAGTTCGGCACGGAACCGGAAATCCGCCTCTCGTTGCGCTTGGACGAGGGAATCGGGGTCGATCTGCAGGCCCACAAGCCGCGCTACATCCCGCCACATGTCGTCGGCACCGCGCAGGGGCTCGACGAGGGTCCCTCCGAAGTCAAAGAAGACCGTCGTGACTCGCGTCATGTCGCTTCCCCCGGCGAGGTTCGCTTCACACTGGGGGAGGCCGGACTTCCATAACTAGCCTTCGTAGATTGCCCGGACGCGATCATGTGGAAATGGCCCTCAGGATTCCGACGCGGTTCGACCGGTCATAGGCGGCTGATAATCGCGCTCGCGAAGTCGGAACACCTGACCTGATCCGCTCCCTCCGTCTGCCGCGCCAGGTCGTACGTCACAATCTTGGCGGCAATGGTCTTCTTGACGCCCTCGAGAATGAGCGCGGCGGCCTCTTGCCATCCGAGGTAGTCCAGCATCATCTGGCCAGCAAGGATTTCGGCGGTCGGGTTCACCTTGTCCTGTCCCGCGTACTTCGGTGCCGTCCCGTGGACGGGCTCGAAGAGCGCGACATGGTCCCCGATGTTCCCGCCCGCCGCCACGCCCAGACCGCCGACTTGGCCCGCCGCCGCGTCCGAGATGTAGTCCCCGTTCAGGTTCGGCGTCGCGAGCACGTCGTACTCTTCCGTCCGCGTAAGGATCTGCTGGAGCATGTTGTCCGCGATGCGGTCCTTGACGACAACCGTCCCCCGCGGAGGGACGCCGGCGTAGTTCTCCTCGACGTCCTTCTCCAGGACCGTCCGATCGCTGAACTCCTCGGTCGCGACCTCGTAGCCCCAGTCACGGAAGGCGCCCTCTGTGTACTTCATGATGTTTCCCTTGTGTACGAGGGTCACGCTCCTCCGCTCGCGTTCGATCGCGTACCGAATCGCCTTCCGCACAAGGCGTTTCGTCCCGAACTCGCTGATCGGCTTCACCCCGATACCCGCGTCGTCGCGGACCTTGACGTGCATCTCGCTCCGTAGGAAGTGGATCATTTTCTTCGCCGCCTCGCTCCCTTGCGGCCACTCGATCCCCGCGTACACGTCCTCCGTGGCCTCCCGGAAGATGACGATGTCCATCCTCTCCGGATGCTTCATCGGGCTCGGGACGCCGGGGATCCAGAAGATCGGCCGGACGTTCGCGTACAGGTCGAGGGTCTGCCGTAGGGTCACGTTGAGGCTCCGGAAGCCGCCGCCGACGGGTGTCGTCAGCGGCCCTTTGAGGGCAACCACGTGCTCGCGGATTGCGTCGATCGTCGCTTGCGGGAGGAGCTCGCCGTGACCCTTCATTGCGGCCTCGCCCGCAGGGATCTCCCAGAAGTGGAGTGTTCGCCTCCCGCCGTACGCCTTCTGCACTGCCGCTGACAGGACGCGTCGCGCCGCTCCCGTGACGTCCGGCCCGATGCCGTCGCCGACGATCAGCGGGATGATGGGGTCGTCCGGAACCGCCAACCGGTCCGTCTCGACCTCGATGCGCCGACCTCGCGCGGGAGGTTCCAGGGTCACCGCCAAAGAGAATCCCGTCACGCAACTGTGTTTCGCCTATTAAGATTGGCTCGATACGCTATTGTGCTCCACCCCATTGTCCAGTCGTGGCGACGTACGAGAGGTTCGCGAAGTACTATGACGCGATCTACCGCGACGTCGTGGACTATCCGGGGAGCTGCGACTTCTTGGAGGCCGTGTTCCGGAAGTTCGCCGCAAGCAGGCCCAGGTCGGTCCTCGACCTCGGGTGCGGGACGGGGAGCCACGCGCTGATCCTCGCGCGGCGGGGCTACGCCGTCACGGGGCTCGACCTGTCCCGCTCTCAGCTCCGCGAGGCTCGGGCGAAGGCGCGCGGCGCGAGCCTCCCGGTCACGTTCGTCCAGGGTGACATGGCACGGTTCAGCCTTCCGCGCCGGTTCGAGGCCGCGATCTGCATGTTTGGCGGGTTCGGCTACCTGCCCACGGATCGCGCCTTCGCCTCCCACTTCGCGAGCGTCCGCCGGTCCCTTGCTCCCGGCGGTGTCTATGTCTTCGAGTTCTGGCACCGCCCTGCCGCGATCGACCGCCACGCATCCTGGGTCTACCGCCAAAGGCCGTACGAGATCATCCGCCTCGACCTCTCCCGCGTGGACCGAAGGCGGAGCCGGATTGTGATGGAGTTCCGGTTCTTCGTCCTCGACCGCGGTCGCGTCGTCGATC
>DATEUK010000010.1:0-11210 GCA_035283165.1 Thermoplasmata archaeon | reverse complement strand
GGGCGCCGGGAGTTCCGCGAGTTCTCGCTCCACCGACGGTTCCGGTGGCACCGACCCCGACTTCGATTCGTCCGGCGGCCCTGGAGGGGGCTCCGGTTCCACGTCCGGCCCTGGGACGGGCTCAGGGAGAGGTTCGGTCTCCGGTTCCAGATCGTCTTCCCGGGCGGATCCCTTGGAGGTCGCCGCCGAGGAGTGGAAATGCTCTGCCGCGGCGGGTGGGAGTCCCGGCAAGGACGCGACCTCCGCGTAGAGCGACGCCAATGCCGCCCTCGCGACGGTCGTCCGCGGGGGCGCTCGGGCCCACGTGCGAAGCAAACGCTGGAGGACCGCTCGGTCCCCCCGGGTCAGCACGGCCGCCCCGCCGTCCGGCAGGCGGACGTGGCTCAGGTACTGGATGGCGTACGCCTCGTCCATCCTCCGGGGCCGCGGGTCCGCGAACCGGAGAGGCGAGCTCGGACTCAAGGAAAGGAGGATGGCGCCGCGGCGGACCTCGCGGTCGACCGGGGGCCCCGGGATGCCCGGCCGAACGGAGAACGGATCGAACCGCAGCACATACGCGGCGCACGGTCCGCACAGCCCGTCCCCGCTCCGCTCCCCGCACCGAGGGCAAAGGGGTTGCGACACGCACGGTCCACCCGGAGGTACGGATATAAGGGGTGTCCCGTGGTTATCACTTCCGTAAGCAGGGAGGCGGGACCACGGACATGCGCATCCGCAGGGCGGTCCAGAAGGACCGCGAGCTCATCTGGCGCGCGACGATGGAGACCGTGTGGCAGGACCTGTCCCAGGCGGAGCAGCGGGAGGTCGGCCGCACGGCGATGGAGGAGCACTTCCGCCCCCACGCGAGGGAGGTGATCGAGAGGCCGGAATCGGAGGTCCTCGTCGCGGAGGCACCCGACGGGACCGTCGTTGGGTACACGATTCTGGGTCGCGCGACGTCGATGGTGAGCCCCCATCCGTTCGGCTTCGTCTACGACCTCTGGGTCGCACCGGAGGCACGCCGCCAAGGGGTGGCGCGGCGTCTCATGGAGCACGCGGCGGGGTGGTGCCGCCGACAGGGACTGAGCACGCTGAGGCTCGAGGTGGCCGCGGGCAACTTGGGCGCGCGGGCGTTCTACGCCGCGGAGGGGTTCGCCGAGGAGCGGCTGTACCTCGGCCGGGGGGTCTGAGCTTCCGGAGGGCGGGGCTCCCGGCGTTGTCCGTCGCGCAAACATCATAACGAGAGACCCCTTGTCGCCCCGGGGGAGCCCGATGGAGATCGTGCGAGGCGTCCACCTCATCGAGACGTACGCAGGGTGCGTCCTGTATACGGATGGACGGATGGTCCTCGTGGACACGTCGTCGGACCCGGGCGCGAAAGAAATCTTCGCGTATCTACGGAAGGTAGGACACGCGCCGAAGGACCTCGGCTCGATCGTCATCACGCACACGCATCCGGACCACGTCTCCGGGCTGGCGGCGCTCAAGGCGCAGGCCACGGGCGCGAGGGTCGCCGCGCACCGCGACGACGCGGATTACGTCGCACGGACGAGGGACTACCCCGGGCCCCCCGGACGACAACGGCACGAGGCCGTGCCCGTGGACGTGCGACTCGAGGATGGGCAGTCGTTCGAAGGGTTCACCATCATCCACTGCCCGGGCCACACACCAGGGAGCATCGCCCTCCTCGACCGGGAGCGGAAGGTGCTCGTGGCGGGCGACACGCTGAACAATGAGCGCGGGCTCGGTCCGATGCCGGACACGTACAACATCGACCCGAGGGCCCACCGCCAGTCGATCAAGAAGCTCGCGAACTTCGAGTTCGAGGTGGTCCTGTTCGGGCACGGGGCGCCGATTGCGAAGAGCGGGTCCGCGCAAGTGAGGGTGCTGGCCTCGAAGCTCTGAGCTAGCCGCCGAACCAGCGGGAGAACCGCTCGCGCTCGAACTCCGCCTTGGCGGCGAGTCCCGCGACGGAAGGCGCGTCCATCCTCGCCCTCGGTCCGCCCGACTCGAGAAGCGAGATTTCCGTGGGCGCGGCCATTCCGCGGCCGACCTCCACGTAGCAGACGCCCTTGCCCGCGTATTCCGCGGGTTCGACGCTCGCCACCCGTGCAGCGAGAGCGCGGGCCAGCGCGAGGGCCTGGGCCTCCGCGAACACCCCCGCCTTCGGATGGGGGCCTCCCCCGGGCAACTTGATCGCCGCGACGTCCCCGACCGCGTACACGTCCGCCGCGGGCGCCCGGAACGTCCCGAGCTCCACGGGCACGAATCCGGAGGCGTCCGTCAGCCCAGCGTCCCGCACGACCTTCGGCGCGCGGTGCGGCGGGATCGCCGCCAAAATCCCGTACGGGACCTTCGCCCCGTTCGCGTACGTGACGACGCGCGTGGCGGCGTCCACGGCTTTCGGCGTGTGCAGCGTCTCGAGATCGATCCCGCGCTCCGCGAGCAACGCCCGCACCTGCTCCCCGACCGCCTTCCCCGCCGCGGGCATCGGCTGCGGCTCCGGGGTCGTGAGGAGGAGGCGCACGGCCTCGCGCGCCCTGCGGCGCCGCAGGATGTCGTCGAGGAGGAGCGCGTACTCGTACGGCGCGGGCGGGCACTTGAACGGGACGGAGGCGACCGCAACGAGGAGTGTGCCGCCAGCCATGCCCTCCACGGCCGCCTTCAGCGTCGGGATCGCGTCGTCGTCGAACAGGTCGTACGCGCCCTCCGCGAGGCCCGGTAGGAGCTCCGGGGCGAGCTCCGCGCCAAGCGCGACGACAAGATGGTCGTACTCGAGGTGCCGCGACTTCAGGTGCACGGTCTTCCGCGCCGTGTCGATCCTCGCGATCGCGTCGTGGAGGAACGCGACGTGGCGCGCGCGAAACGACGCGTACGGGCGTCGCCCCTCGTCCGGCCGCCGGCGGCCGTCGAGGACCCATTGTTTCGTGAACCCCATGCGGAAGTGCGTGCCCCGCTCGACGAGCGTCACCTGCGCCTTCCCGGACGCCGCCAAGGGATCGAGCTCCGTCGCGGCGGTCAGGCCCGCGAAGCCGCCGCCGAGGATTACGATACGCTCCATGGACGCCTCGCCGGGAACGCGGTTCCGGACAAG
The DNA here is from genome assembly GCA_035283165.1 of Thermoplasmata archaeon. Taxonomy (GTDB): domain Archaea; phylum Thermoplasmatota; class Thermoplasmata; order RBG-16-68-12; family EA-27; genus EA-27. The sequence goes on along the minus strand of DATEUK010000010.1, from coordinate 8,137 downwards.
TACTTGGCGGTGAGTGAACCACGGTCGTCCGCGTCCCCTAGGAGAGGTACCTCTTTGGCCGCTGCATCGATTCCCCTCCGTGCCGTTGCGTCCGGACGCGGATTTGGCGGCGGGGTTCCCCGGCCTCGAGGCCCTGATGTTCGACGTACGCGGCCTCCGCGTCGAGCTGGCGAGCGATGCTCTTGCGGCTTTCGTTGAGGAGTGTGCGGCGCGCTACCGCGCGACGTACGTGCTTGAGTCCGTGAAGGACGAGCCTCGCCTCCGCGCGTACCGGGACTTCTTCTGGCGCGTTGGCGTCGACCCGACGAAAGTCCGGCCGGCGGCCGAAGCCCTCCTCCGTCGAGTGATCCAAGGGAAGCCGCTCCCGCGCATCAATACGCTCGTCGATGCGTACAACCTCGCCTCGATGGAAACCCGCATCGCGCTGGCGGCGTTCGACGCGGCGAGTTTGCGCGGTGACTTGCGGATGCGTCGCGCCCGTCCGGGCGAGACGTTCCTCGGAATCGGCATGGAGGCCCCGATCACGCTCTGGGGCGTGGAGGTCGTGTGCGAGGACGCGGACCGACTCGTGGCGGTCTACCCGTACCGGGACGCGGACGCGAGCAAGGTGACGTCCTACACCCGCGACGCGCGGTTCCTCGCCTGCGGCGTGCCCGGGATTCCCGAGGAGGCGTTGCGAGAGGCGGCTACGACAACAGCCAGCCTCGTGACGCGCTTCTGCGGCGGGACCGCCAGCGGGCCCCCTTGAGCGCTACCGCCTGCGGCCCGCGCGGCGGATCAGGTCGTTGAGCGGGAGCTTCGGGTTCACGAGGTGCCGCGCGGATTCCCCGGCCGCCACGACGGGGAGCCCCTCCGGCTTCAGGAGCCCGACCTGCACGAGGAGGGACGCCTGGTCCCAGTAGATGTGCTCGCTGTGGATTTTGCCGCCCTTGAACTCGACGACCGCCACGACCGGGAGTTCCACGCGCCTCCCAGTCGGCCGAATGCCGGGCAGGATCCACGGCATCTCCTTCGAGTGCGTGAACTTGTGGACGATCTCGTCGACGATGCGGTCCACGCCGATCGTCCGAGAGACGAGGACGATCTCGTTGTCCGGCGGCAGCGAGGGGAGGAAGTACTCGCGGTAGAACGCGCGCACGCCGTCCGCGCCGACGCCGCCCGTGAGCACCGCCAGGTTCATGTTGTGCGTGTCGGGCGTCATCGTGGTCATCGTCTCGTCGACGTCGTGCCGTTCGAACTCGGCGGCCACGTGCTGCCCCCATACGGCCAACATCCTCCGCTGCGCGGCCGCGAGGGTGTCTCTGTCCACGCCCATGCTCTGTCCCGGCTCGGCATGCCCTCCCCCGTATTAGTCGTGCGTTTGTCAGACGCCGAGGATCCGCGTAAGCTCCGCTTCCGAGCACGTCGGGGTCACGCAGATCAGGTTCGCGATTCCTCGGTGCACGTGCGCGACCTTCCGCGACCCGCACCGCGCGCACGTCTCCAGCGACGGGACGAGGAGGCCGGTCTTCGGGAGCGCGCGCGTGTTCCGGCACTCGGGGAACTTCGAGCACCCGAGGAACCGGTGCCCCGTCCGGGCCTTTCGGATGAGCATCGTGCCGCCGCACCGCTCGCACGTCCCGACCTCGGCTTCGTCCGCGATCGCCGTGCGGACCCAGGCCGCGATGCCCGCCGCGTGCCCCCGCATCTCCCCGAGGACCGCCGCCAGCAGCGCGCGGCTCTCCGCGACGACGTCCTCGAGGGACCTCGACCCGGCCGCGATCGCGTCCATGGCGGTCTCCAATATGGCGGTCATCTCCGGCCGCGTGACCTGCCCGCCGTGAGCCTCGAGCGCCTCGACGACTGCGCGACCCGCCGCGGTCGGGCGGAGCGCGCGCCCCTCGACGTAGCCGCGGTCGTACAGCTTCTGCACGATCTCGTGGCGCGTGGACTTCGTGCCGAGGCCGAGCCGCTCCATCTCTTCGATGACGCGGCCCTGTGAGTACCGGGGCGGCGGCTCCGTCCCCTGTTGTTCCTCGACCACTGCCAGAACGGGCAGCCGCTCACCGACGGCGAGCGCGGGGATGGATGAAGGAGGGGTCTGAGGTCCGTAGTACTTCCGCCAGCCCGGTTCGACGATTTCCCTCCCGCGCGCGAAGAACGTCTCGCCGCCGAGGTCGAACTCCGCTAGCGTGTCCCTCTCGGATGCGAGGGGCGCGAGGGTCGCGAGGAACCTCCGCGCGACGAGCTCGTACACGCGCCACGCGTCCGGCTTAAGGGCGTCCTTTCGTGCGCCGGAGGTCGGGTAGATCGGCGGGTGGTCCGTCGTCTCCTTCGGGCCCCTTGACGGGTGGATGGACTCCTGCGCAAGCACCTCCTCCACCTCCGCCGCCAAATCCGATTCGCGCAGTCGCTCGAGGGTCGCGCGTAGGTTCAGGCTCGGCGGGTACGCGGTGTTGTCCGTCCGCGGGTACGACAGGCGGCCCGCGCGGTACAGGTCCTCCGCGACCGCCATCGCCTTCGCCGCGCTCAGGCCGAGGCGCGTCGCCTCCGCGAGGAACGACGTCGTGTTGAACGGCGGCGGGCGGTGGCCCTCGATCGCCTTCACGCCGTAGTCCACGACGGTCGCCTCCTCGGCGAGCTCCGCGCGGCCCTGGACGGCGTCCGCCTCATCTCGCCGCCAGAAGCGTTCCGTTTCATGGGTGGCGTGAATCGGCGAATCCCCGACCGTGGCGGTGACGACCCAGTACGGCTGGGGGACGAACTCCTCCGCCTCCCGTTCCCGCTCCACCAGGAGGGCGAGCGTGGGCGTCTGCACGCGGCCTGCGGACAGGAAGTCCCGCCCGCGCATTCCGCACGCGAGGGACAGGAACCGCGTGAGGACGGCCCCCCACGCGAGGTCGATCTCCTCCCGCGCGCGCGCGGACGCCGCCAATCGGTCGTCGAGGTCCGCGAGGTTCCGGAACGCGTCCTCGATGTCCCACCGCGTGAGGGAGCTGAACCGCGCGCGCTTGACCGCGACGTCGGGGGACGCCTCCCACGCGATCCGCACGGCCTCCGCCCCGATCAACTCGCCCTCGCGGTCATAGTCGGTGGCGATCACGACTTCGTTCGTCCCCGCCGCCAGCGCGCGGACGGCATCCCCGATCGTGGGCTCGCTCACTCCCTCCACGGGTTCCGCTGCGAGGAGCGCGTCGAGGTCCGCCGCGTCCCAGTCCCGGAACTCCGGCGGGTAGTCGATTTCGACGATGTGCCCGCGGAGGCCGACGATCGCGTGGTCCACGCCGTCCCGCGCGAACTCGAAGACGGTGACGCCCTGGCGGCGGCGCTTGAACGTGCCGCTGGAGAGGACGATCGCGAGGCGGAGCGCCGCGGACCCCTTCTCCGCGATGACAAGCCGTCGCACGGTGCCGTATGCCATCCGGCGACTTAAAAGAGATCTCCTACTCGGGAACCACGGCCTCCGCCTCGATTTCCACGAGCATCTCCGGGGCGATGAGCCTCCGGACCTCGACGATCGTGGTCGCCGGGCGCACGGACCCGAAGAACTCTGCGTGGGCGCGGCCGATCTCCTCCCACCGGGCGATGTCCGTCACGAACATCCGTGTTCGGACGACGTCCGCCAGGCCTGCGCCCGCGGCCTTCAACGCACGTTCGATGTTCCGAAGCGACTGAACCGCCTGCGCGTGCGGGTCCCCGGGCCCGACGATGCTCCCTTGGTCGTCCGTCGCGGTCGTCCCGGAGACCCACACCGAGTTCCCGACGCGGACCGCTCGGGAGTAGCCGACCCGCGGTTCCCACTTCGTCCCCGATGCGACGTTCTCCCGCCTCATGCCGGGTCAATGTCTAGGGGGACTTGAGAACCTTCACCTTGGTCGGTTCCGCGGCCGGCGGCTCCACCGGAAGCCGCGGCACCTTGGCGGCAGCCTTCTTCGCCCTCGCCTTCGCCCGGCGGGCCTTCGCGCGCGCCTTGGCCTTCGCCTTCTTCTCCCGCTCTGCTTTCGCCGCGGCCTTCTCCGCCTTCCGGGGACACTGCATGTTCACGCACAGGATCCACGGCGGCCGGCCCCGCATGATGACCTTGATGACTGGGTTCCCGCACGCGTCGCACCGCTCCTCGGTCGTGAGGATGAGGCCCCGTTGCGGGAGTGGGTTCGTGTTGTCGCAGTCCGGGTACCGCGTGCACCCGAGGAAGCGCTTTCCGCGCCCCGAGTGGCGGATGATCATCTCGCCCTGCTGGCACTTCTCGCACCGCCCAACGATGTTCTGCCCCCGGAGGCTGGGGCACTCCGCGTCGATGCAGAACGTCTCCGGCTTGCCGCCGCCGATCCGCTTCACCATGGGCGAGCCGCACTCCGCGCACTTCTCCTGCGTGGGCTCGATGAGCCCCGGCGGCAGCGGGTGGTATACCTTGCACGTCGGGTAGTTCGAGCACCCGACGAACCGGGAACCGCGTCCGGTCGCCCGGAGGAAGAGGTTGCCGCCGCACTCCTTGCACACGCCGACGAAGTTCTGGACCTGGAGGGCGCTCGTGATCTCTGCGCCGATCGCGTCCTGGTTCTCTATCATCACCGCCAGCGCGTCGTCCAGCAGGGACTGGGACTCCCGGATCACCTCCGCGGGGGTCCGGACGCCGCGGGCGATCCCGTCCATGTCCTCTTCCAAGTGCGCGGTCATCTCCGGCTCCGTGATCTTCTTCACGTGGTCCTCGAGAGCGGAGACGAGCGCGCGGCCCGGGAGGGTCGGCCGCATGACCCGCCCCTCGACGTACTTCCGGTCGTATAGCTTCTGGACGATGTCGTGCCGCGTGGACTTCGTGCCCAGGTTCAACCGCTCCATCTCTTGGATGATCGCCCCCTGCGTGTACCGGGGCGGGGGTTTCGTCTCGTCCTCCCGCATCTCCACCGCCAAGAGCGGGACGGTCTCCCCCACGACGAGCGCGGGGAGGTCCGACTCCCGCGTGTCCCAGTACGGGTAGTACTTCCTCCACCCAGGGGACACGAGGCGGTACCCGGACGCGAGGAACGGTTCCCCGTTCACGATGAGCTTCGCCTCGCTCGCGATGCCGACGGCGGGGGGCGCGACCGTCGCGAAGAACCGCCGCACGACGAGTTCGTACACCCGCCAGTGGTCCGCCCGCAGCTTCGCCTTCGGGGCGCCCTGTGTCGGGTAGATCGGCGGGTGATCCGTGGCCTCCGTCCGGCCCCTCGTGGGGCGGATCGTCTCCTGCCGGAGGATCTCGTCCGCTTCCTCCCCGAACGGGGAGTCCCGCAGCTTCTCGAGCACGCCCCGCAGGGAGAGCGTCGGCGGGTACACGGTATTGTCCGTCCGCGGGTACGAGATGTATCCGCTCGTGTAGAGACTCTCCGCGATCCGCATCGCGTGCGCCGCGCCCAGGCCGAGCCGGTTCGCTTCCGCCACGAACATCGTCGTGTTGAACGGGGGCGGCCCCCGTTCCGTTTTCTCGTTCGTGCCGTACTCCGCGACGACGCCGCCCTTCGCCCTTCGCGCGATCGCGAGGACGCGCTCCGCCTCCGCCTTCTCCCAGAATTGCCCCTTCTCGTGGTCCGCGGTGAACGGGGTTCCCTTCTCGAAGGTCGCGCGCACGGTCCAGTATGGCTTCGAGGTGAACATCTCGATCTCCCGCTCCCGGTCCACGATCAGGGCGAGCGCGGGCGTCTGCACGCGTCCGACGGACAGGAAGTCCTTCCCGACCTGGTTCGCCGCGATCGAGACGAAACGGGTCAGCACGGCGCCCCACGCGAGGTCGACGACCTGGCGCGACTCCGCGGCCTGCGCGAGCGGGAAGTCCACGTCCACCAGGTTCCGGAACGCCTCCTCGATTTCCCACTTCGTGAGGGAGGAGTACCGGGCTCGCCGGATGCGGATTGCGGGAACGACCTCCTTGACGATGTTCAGCGCCTCGACCCCGATCAGTTCGCCTTCCCGGTCGTAGTCCGTGGCAATCACGACCTCGTCGTGACCGCGTGCGACGTCGCGGATCGCCTGTTCCACGTTTGGGGCGGTGACGACCTTCACGGGCTCGGCCCACACGAGGCGCTTGAGGTCCACCCGCTCCCATGCGTTGAGCTCCGGCGGGTAGTCGAGATTCACGATGTGGCCGCGGAGGCCGAGGACGGTGTGCGCGTCCCCGTCCCGGGAGAACGTGAAGACGGGCACGCGGTGGGGGTACGCTCGCTTCATCGACCCGTTCGAAAGGATGGTCGCGATCCTCGCGGCCGTGTTGTTCTTCTCCGTCACAATCAGCTTGCGCATGGGGGCAGGGCCGCGACACACGGGCGGGCTCTATTTAATTCTTTGGCGGTGAATCGGGGTCAACGCGCGCCCGCGTGGGTGCGCGCACACGACCTCGATCTGCGTCGATATGGTCGTGGTGCGACGTCCGCACGCAGGACCACCGTGGCGGGAGGCACGAGAGTCGGGAGGCGGGGATGCACCCCAGGGGAACGTTCTTAAGCGGCACGCGAATCGCCCGACCCATGAGCTTCCCCGCGGCGCCCCCGCCCCCGCCGGCCCCCGTACCCGCGCAGGCACCCGTCGCATCGGCGGGCCCCCGTCAGTTCCCCTGCAGGAACTGCGGCGCGAACCTCGACTACCACCCGGGCACGACATCGCTCAAGTGCCAGTACTGCGGGACGGAGAACGAGATCACCGTGGAGGCGAAGCCGATCGAGGAACACAAGATCGAGGAGCTCGCGATGCAGGCGTCCACGCAGGCAACCGGGTTCGGCGCAGAGACGCGTTCGTTCAAGTGCAAGAACTGCACCGCGACCTCGTCCGTGCCCGCGAACACTCGCGCGACCCGCTGCCCGTTCTGCGGATCCGATGTCGTCTTCGAGCAGGCGGCGAACCCGAATATGGTCCGGCCGGAAAGCGTGCTCCCGTTCCAGATCAACAACGACGCCGCCACGGGGAAGTTCCGGGGCTGGCTCCGCACCCGGTGGCTCGCACCGGGGGCGCTGAAGCGGATGGCGCAGCTTGCGAAGATCGACGGCGTGTACGAGCCCTTCTTCACATACGACGCGCAGGCGGATTCGAACTGGTCCGGCGAGGCGGGACAGTACTACAACACGACAGTCCGACGGGGCAACCAGACTGTCCAGCAGCGCCAGGTGCGGTGGGAGCACCGGTCCGGGCGCCGCTCTCAATTCTACGATGACATCCTGATCTGTGCCTCCCGCGGACTCCCAGAGAAGATCGTGACGCGGGCATATCCGTTCCACCTCAACGCGCTCGTGACCTACGGCCCGCAGTTCCTCGCGGGGTTCCTCGCGGAGGAGTACTCCGTCGACCCCAAGGAGGGATGGGGAAAGGCGCGGGGCCAGATCGTCGAGAACGAGAAGAAGGAGAGCCAGAAGGCCCTCGACGGGGACACCCAACGCGGTCTCCGCGTGAACACACAGCTGAGCCGAATCACCTGGAAGCACATGCTCCTCCCGCTGTACGTCGCGGCCTACATGTACGGCGCGAAGACGTACCGGTTCGTCGTGAACGGCCAGACGGGTGAGGTCCAGGGCGAGGCGCCGATCTCGTGGGTCAAGGTCGCCGCAATCCTTGGCGGCGTCGTGGCCGCCATCGCGGTGATCGCGCTGCTCCTCTAGCCCTCACGCCTTGATGAGCTCCGGGATTTCGCGCGGGTACTTCGCGACGGGGATGCCCGCCTCGGTGAACGCCCGCACCTTGCTCTCCGCGGTGCCCATGCCCTGCGCGATGATCGCGCCGGCGTGCCCCATTCGCTTCCCGGGCGGCGCGGTCCGGCCGGCGACGTACGCCCACACCGGCTTGTCCATCGTTTTCGCGAGCGCGGCGGTCTCCTCCTCCGCGGTCCCGCCGATCTCGCCGACGACGACGATGCCCCTCGTGGCCGGGTCCTTCGCGAACAGGGCGAGCGCCTCGACCATCGACGTCCCGACGATCGGATCGCCGCCAATCCCGATGCACGTCGACTGGCCGAGGCCCGCCCTCGTCATCATGTTCACGATCTCGTACGTGAGGGTGCCGGAGCGGGAAACGACGCCGTAAGGGCCGGGCAGGAAGATATGGTTCGGCATGATCCCGGCCTTCGCCGCGCCCGGGGTGCAGAGCCCCGGGCAGTTGGGGCCCACGATGGAAGCCCCTCGGAGGTGCGCATAGTGCA
>DATEUK010000009.1:0-44286 GCA_035283165.1 Thermoplasmata archaeon | reverse complement strand
GGTGTCCCTGGACCTGATGAACATGACGATCTACCACGACTGCACGGACTGGACCGCGAGCCGCGCGAGGGCGAAACTGTTCTGCAAGCACGTCGGGCGGTTCTTCCTCAGCATGAAGCCGGGCGAGTCCGTCCCGATCCTGCGGACGATGCTCCGCGAGCGGGACAAGTGGGTCTTCGACGTCGCGTGAGACCGGGCACGCATCGGATGAGGCGGGGCCCTAACTAAGTCGGAATCCTTATCGGGTCCGGATTGCCTTCACCGGATGATGGCGTGGCTACGAAGCGCGGCCCGAGTCGGGATCGTGGCCCTTCTGACGGGCGTGGTCATCGTCGTTACCTTCGCGGGCTCGGCGAGGTTTTCTTCGGATCGCCTCTCCATAGTCCCGGACGAGCCCAACCGCCCCGTGGATGCGACGTGGGTCGCGACCGACCCCGTCCAGTGCAGGTGGACGCCGTGGGAGCTCGACTGGTGGGAGTCCCACGGAAACGATTCTTGGTCGCACCTTCGGGATTTTGAAGAGGAGCGCGCGGTCATCGTCGCCCATTTCGAACGGTTGGGGATCACAGTTCTCGACGTCGACGTTGAGGTTTTTGCCGAGGCCGTGCTCGCCGTGTGCGGGGCCGCGCGAGGATACACGGTGTATCTCCTCGTTCACGACTCCGATCTCGATGCGATGGTGGGCGTCGGCTTCCGCGTCGTGGAACGGTAGCGTCGTCGGCGGCAATCACAGCCGCGTGAAGTCCCGGTTGTCGTCGTCCCGCCGCCGCGCGGGCCTCTCCTCGTCGTCCGGGGGAGGGGGCGGCAAGGGGACCGACGGTTCCTCCTCCTCGTCCTCCGGCGGCTTCGGGAGGTGAAGTGCCTTGCGGCAATGCGGACACGCCTGTTCGTCGAGGCACGCGGAGCACAGCCATGCCCCGCATGCGTGGCGCGAGACCCCCTTCGCCTCGTGCGGGCCGCACGGATGGGGCTCGCGCACCTCCTGCGCGCTCCTTGGCGGTGGGACGGCCTTCGGAACGGGCGGCGTCGAGTGCGCGGACGTCGCGATCTGCGGCGCGGGCTTCGTCGTGACCCGGTACGCGCCGCCCTGGAAGATCTTGAGCGACGTCTCGAGGCGCTTCGCCTCCCAGATCCCGAGGTTCAGCTCGCGCGCGAGGTGCACGAGGTCCCACTCCTCCTTGGGCAGGTCGAGCGCAAGGCGGAGGAGGGCGTCCAAGTGCGCGTCCGGCTCGGCGTCCACGTCCGCGGCGGCGACGTTCTGGATGTACCCCCACAGCTCCCGGACCTCGGAGGCGTCCGCGCCGGGGGCGCTCACCGCCACGCGGAACCGGTCCACACCCTTCGGGTCATCGACGAGCTTGAGCACGACGGACGAGGCGGCCTCGAAGCGGTGCAGCTTCTCCGGGGGAAGGTCCGCAGGGAGCACCTTCGGCGGCTCCCCCAGGTACGCGAGCACGTCGTCGAGGATCGAGAACGGCACGCCGGCCTCCCGGAACGCCTCCTCGCGGCCCGCCGTGCGCCCGTTCGCGCGCTCCCACTCCACGATGCGTCGCGCCTGGTCCTCGATCGTCTGGCGGCGTCGTCCCGCCTCCGCGGCCTTCCGTCCCTGGACCGCAACGTCGTACGCGGCATCGAGCTTGAGCGCGTAGTCGAAGCACCGGAGGGCGTCGTCGAACCGTCTCATGTGCGTGAGGACGAGGCCCTTGGACGACCACGACGCCTTGTCCACGGGGTCGAGGGCGATCGCTCGGTCGTACGCCGCCACCGCCGGCTCGAGCTGCCCCGCGCGCTCGAGGGCAAACGCCTTCAGGGACCAGAGGCCCCGGTCGTCCGGGTGGATCTGCAGCGCGCGCTCGTACGCGTCGGCGGCCTCGGGGAACTGCTCCCCCCTCACGTGGGCGAGCCCCTTCGCGCGCCAGCCGTCCGCGTCCCGGGGATCGAGGGAGACGGCCCGGGTGAACGCCTCGAGCGCCTCCGCGCTCCGGTCCATCCCCTGGAGGGCGTCGCCCTTGAGGGTCCACAGGGCCGCGGTGCCGGGATCGACGACGAGCGCGGACTCCACGAGCGGGAGCGCGTCCGCCGCGCGGCCCTCCCGCAGGAGCACGGACGCCTTCACGCGGAGCGCGACGGGGTCCTTCGGCTGCGCCTCGAGGACGACGTCCGCGCACGCGAGCGCCTCCCTCGTCTTGTCGAGGGCGAGGAGCGAGACCGCCTTCCCGTCGAGGAACGCCGGGTTCCTGCCGTCGAGGAGGAGGCCGTCGTCGAACACGCGGAGCGACGCCGCGTGGCGCCCCAGCGCCTGGAGCGCGCGCCCCTTCGTCGCGATCGCCGTGCGGTCCCCCGGGTTCAGGTTCAGGACGCGGTCGAAGCACTCGAGGGCCTCCGGGAACCGCTTCGCGCGGAACAGACCGAGGCCCTTCGCGTTCCACGACGCGCGGTCCATCGGGTCGATCGCGATCGCGGCGTCGAACGCCTCCACGGCCTCGTCCATGTCGCCCGCGGACTCCAGCGCGAACGCTTTCTCCCGGTGCGCCTCCGCGTCCTCCGGGTCGAGCGCGAGGATCGCGTCGCATACGTCGGCGATGCCCGCGAAGTCCTTCAGCGTCCCCAGGATCGCACGCTTCTCCCTCAGGAGGTCCCGGTTGCCCGCGTCGAGGTGGATCGCCTTGTTGATCGCGGCCAGGGCCTCCTTCGCCTTCCCCGTCGCGAGTCCGAGGCGGGCGCGTTCCCTCCACGCCGCCGCGTCGTGCGCGTGCACCGCCACGATCTCGCCGGTGACCGCATACGCCTCGTCCGCCCGCCGGAGGAGCTCGAGCGCCTGCTTCCGCCCGTCGAGCGCTCCGAAGTCCGCGGGGTGGTCCCGCAGCGCGCCGTCGAACACGAGCAGCGCCTCCTCATGGCGGCCCACCTTGAGGAGGGTCTCCCCTTTGCGGACCGCGTAGACGGCGTTGCCGGGGTCCAGCCCGACCGCCCGGTCGAAGGCGTCCACGGCCTCCTCGTGCCGCCCGAGCCACGCGAGCGCGGCGCCGCGGGAGAACCACACGCAGGCGTCCCGCGCGTCGATCTGGATCGCGCGGTCGTACGCCGTCACGGCCTCCTCGTACCGCTTCGCCCCCTCGAGCGCAAGCCCTTTGCCGAACCAGGCGCGCCGGTCCCCGGGGGCGAGCCCGAGGCACGCCTCGTACGCATCCACCGCCTCCGCGAACATCCCGGTCTGTCCGAGCGCGGTGCCGAGGCCGTACCACGCCGCCGCATCCCCGGGGTTCGCCCGGATCGCGTGGCGGTAGGAGGGGATCGCGTCGGCGAAGCGCGCGAGGCGGACCAGCACGTCCCCGCGGCGGTACCACGCGTACGCGTCCGTCGGGGACAACGTGACGGCGCGGTCGTACGCCGCGAGCGCCTCCGTCCATTCGCTGAGGGATTCCAGGCCGGTGGCGTGGTCGAGCCACGACGAGAGGTCCGCGGGGTCCAAGGCGAGGATCTCGTGGGTCACGCGCACGACTTGCTTTGGGTGGCCCTTCCCCTTCAGGCAGTCGCGCTTCCCGCGGAGCGCCTCGAGGTCCTCCGCGTCGAGGGCGAGCGCGGCCTCGAACGCCTTCAGCCCGCGGTCCGGGTCTCCCGTCATGCGGAACGCGAGCCCCTTGTCCTTGAGTGCGCGGGCGTCGTGCTTGGCGAGCCGGAGGATCGCGTCGCCCGTCGCGTTCAGGTCCGCCCACCTCCCGAGGTCCTTCAGGAGGATGGACTTCGCCTGGAGTGCCGCCACGTCCGCAGGCGCCTTCGCGAGGACGGCGTCCCACGCGTCCACGGCCTCCGCCTTCCGCTCGAGGCGCACGAGGATGCTGCCACGGTCCCGCAGGGTGTCGAGGTCCTCGGGCTCCGCCGCCAGCAGGGCGTCGCACGCGCCGATCGCCCGCGGCCAGTCCGCCAGGTCGAGGAGGGACTTCTTTCGCCCTCGCAGCGCCACCGGGTCGGAGGGCAGGAGCTTGAGGACGGTGCCGAAGGCCTCCACCGCCACGTCGTACTTCCGATCGTCCGCGAGGATCGCGGCCTTCTCCCGCCACGCGTCCGCATCCTCGGGGTTCCGCTCGATCGCGGCCTCGTACGAGGCGAGCGCGTCGGGCGTTCGCCCCATCGCCCGGTAGATCGCGCCGCGCTCCCGCCAGAGGGACGAGTCCCGGTCGTCGACCTCCAGCGCCTTCTCGATGGCCGGCAACGCCCGGTCCACTTGGCGGGATCGGAGGAGCACGTCCGCCCGGCCCCGCCAACCCGCGGTGTTGCTGGGGTCGATCCCGACGACACGGTCGTAGGCGGCGAGCGCCTCCTCGAGTCGATCCATCGCCCGGAGCGCGTCCGCCTTCCGGAGCCAGAGGTCCGCGTCCGCGGGTCGGACGCGCAGGATCCTCTCGTACGTCTCCACGTCGCGCCCGTCGAGGGCGAGGACGCGGGCCCAGCTCCCGACCGCCTCGTCCGTCCGCCCGATCGCGTGCAGCACGTCCCCCCGGTTCCCCCAGACGTCCGTGCGCGCGGGCTCCTCGCGAAGGGCCTGGTCGAAACACGCGAGCGCACGGTCCGCTTCGCCGCGACCCGCGAGGATGAGGCCGAACCCGTTGAGGGCATCGGGGTTCGTGGGTTGGAATTGCAGGGAGGCCGTCATCGCGCGTTCGGATTCCGCGACGTGGCCGAGATGGTACAGGGCCGAACCCACGAGGGCGAACGACGTCGCGTATTCCCCGCGGAATCGCGCGATCGACCCCGCCGTCTGCTCCAGGTACTCGAGAGTCCGGAGGAACTGGACCGCCGCCCGCTCGTCGGGGGATCGGCTATACAGCTCGCGGGCGTGGTCCTCGAGCCGCCGGGCCCGGGCGAGGAGCCGGCTCTCACGATTGAACAGGCCTCGGAGGGGTCCCATCCCTATCCCTTCTGCGACGCGCCGTAGCCGACTCTCTCGATTTATACCCTTCGGTCAGCCATTTGTCGGACATCACACCGAGTGCACTCCCTCGATCCGCCCACGATTCATCACTCGGGGTAGCGCGTCGTGTCCGTGCGGACGGACGTGAGTCGTCCCAGGAGCCAGACGGAACCGGCAAGGAAGTGTCCCTCCTCCGGGACGCCGTTGCAACGGTCCTTGCGTACGAGCATCGACAGGCGGAACCCCGTAATGTCCAGATGACACCTTCGCGTCCGAACGAGAGCGACGGCATCCGAGAGAACACTTCCGCCCGCGGGACGTCCTCACTCCGGATTACCCCATATCTGGACTGCCGCCGCTTGCCGACTGCAGAGGGAACACGTCACGGGAGTGCGGAAGCATGAAATGACGGACCGTTCGAGAGGTGCGCGACCTTCAGATCGTTGTTCGTCTCGTCGTTGTAGGCGATCAGGCCGAACCCGTCCGAAGCGATCGTGATCGAGGGGTAGGTCCCAACGTTGGCGGCATTGTCGACGGTCACAATGGCAGCCTCGGTGCAGGCAGGGTTCGCGCAGTACGCGACCTTGAGGGCCGTGACCGCGTCTGCACCGTCGCAGAGCGCAACCTGGGGGAGCCCGTCGGGACCGATCGTGATGGAGGAATATTCCCCGAGGGTGCTGTCAAGCACCGCCACCGTGGCCGTGGTACACGTGATGTCCAGGCAATGGGCGACCTTGATCCCCCCGTCCGGCATGTCCATGTAGCTGATCAAGCCGAGGCCGTCCGAGCCGATCGTGATCGAGGTCCAGTGTCCGGCGCCGTCGACGGTCGTCACGGTCGCCCCGGAGCACGCGACGTCCAGGCAATGGGCCACCATGAGGCCGCCGGGATAGCCGAGGTAGCTGATGAGCCCGAGCCCGTCCGACCCGATCGCCAGAGAAATGTATCCCCCGACGTAGCCCGCATTGTCAATTCTCGTCACCACGGCCCCCGTGCAGGCTACATCCAGACAGTGGGCGACCAGGAGTTTCATGTTGTTGGCGTCCATGTAACTGATCAAGCCGAGCCCGTCCGAGCCGATCGCGATCGAGCTATAGGACCCGCCCGTGACGTCGATCGTTGCGGTTGTAGCCTCGCTGCACGGTACGTCCACACAGTGGGCGACCTTGAGGTCGTCGTTTGTCGCGTCGGCGTAGCTGATCAGGCCGAGGCCGTCCGAGCCGATTGCGAGTGACGTGTACCACCCGACCGCGTCCGCGCTGTCGAGCGTCGTCAGCTCGGCCGTGGAGCACGCGACGTCCACACAGTGGGCGACCTTGAGGTCCGCGTTCCCTTCGTCGAAATAGCTGATGAGGCCGAAGCCGTCCGAGCCGATCGCGATCGAGGGGAATCGCCCAACGCCACCCTCGCTGTCAAGTGTGGCGACCGCAGATGCCGGGCGGACGGATTCCCCGCTCTGCGAATCCATCGGATCTTGCGAATCCGCAAGTCCCGGGTCGTCTTCCGGGCCTTCCAACCCGGGCTGGCTGGGGTCTCCCTGCGGCCCCACGGGCGGATCAACGAGTCCCGCAACCGGGAGGCCAGGCTCTCCGATCGGACCAGCCACCGCGAGCGACGCGGTGAGCACACTCGCTGCGAAGAAGACAACCCGAATGGTCATGGCTCGGCTCCGGTGGGCGCGATGAGATGAGGGCGGGGTCGGGAGCCCCCCGCTCCCGTGCGACGTCATGGCTCGCGAAGGGGCTCGTCTCCTCAAAAGGGTTCCGGTCCGTTCTCTATCCCTGGATGATTCGTCGTTCCCATGCAGGTACCGGGATTCGAACCCGGGCATCAGGCTTGGAAGGCCTGTATCCTGACCAGACTAGATGACACCTGCGCATCGCGAGGGAACTGCCTGCTCATCTTCAACCTTCGGAGCAAAAAGGGTGACAGGCGGCGAGTCGGAGGAACCCCCGCCCATCGGGATGGTTTTCGGAGCCAGCTAATCGTCATCGTCGAGCTCGTCCTCGAACTCGACGGGGCACCCGTACGCGCGGTACACGTCCTCCCACCCGCACGGATCCGGTTCATGCGCGATTGCGATCATGTTCGTCCTCGGAACCGGCGTAGGCTTGGGTGGGATTTGGCGCTGAGCGGGGGAGAGGGGAGCGAAAGTACTCCGCTGTCGGAGGGTCACGCCGCGTCGGCGGTGAACGTGGCCGGATCTACGTCTGGGCGACGCCCATCCGGTCGAGGACGACGCGGATGATCAGCGCGGCGATCGCGCCAACGATGATCACACCCAGGTCCCACGCGCCGGCGATGCCGAACATGATCGTGACGCCGACGAGGATGAACAGGACGCCGAGCCACAGCTTCTCCGAGATCGTGGGGTCGATCAGGTACAGTGCGCCGAGGAGGAGGAAGAAGACGATGAGCGCGCCTCCGACGGCGGTGAGGACGTCGAGGGCCATCGGGCGCGGCATGAGGGGCGTCGCTATAAAAGCTTCCTGGGGGATCGGTGTCGGACCTTCACCGCCTCGCCGCGCTTCATGTCGACCATCTCCCGCGGGTTCATCGCCGCCACGCCCACCGCGCGCACATCGCGCCCGTGACGGACGACGACCTCGTCCCCGACTCGAACGCCCTCGTGCGCCCCCGTCACGCCGACCGCGAACACGCTTCCCTCCGGATGGAAGTCCTCGATCTCCACCCAGTGCGCGTCCCGCTCGGAGAGGAGGCGTCCCCCCTCGAGCGTGAGGGAGATCTTCCCGAGGTCCGTGACCATGCCGACCTGCGTCCCACCCTGGAACAGCCGCACGTACGGGGAGCGCCCGCGGATCGCGGCGTCCTCCACGAGGGCGAGGCCCGCGGGACCGAACTGGAACGCCGCCAAGTTCCGGAGGTCCTCCCGCATGCGCTCCTTCGCTCCAACGGCGGCGACGGACCGAACGGCCTCGCGCAACGCGGCGGCGAGCGCCTCCAGCGAGTCGTCCTCCGTCGTCCGCTCCTTGGCGGTGAACACCGCGTCGGAGACCACCTCGCGCACGAACGGCGCCTCCGTCACGAGGTGCGCGATCACCGCGTCGTACCGGTTCCGCTCGAGGTACGCGCGCAGGTCCCCCTGGAGCACGGCGACCTCGTCCCGGCTCCAGTCCCCGGTCACGGGCACGTCGTAGTGCGCGACCGGATACACGCGCTCGAGCTCCCGCGGCACGATCCCGAACGGGGAGGTCACGATCACCTCGTGGACCGCGTGCGGGTTCTCGGACCGCCACACCGCCTCCCGGAACCGTCGATGCGTCCGTGACTCGCCGTAGGGTTTCCGCGCGGAGCACGGGAGCAGGAGGAGCACGCGCGCACTCGGCGGCTTCGCGTGCCGTTCCACGAGGCGGCGCCGGAACCGGAGCACCTCGGGCCGCCACAGGGACTGGGGCGCGTACGCGAGGACGGGGCCGCCGGCGACCGGCGCGTGGTACTCCTGCCATTCGGCGTGGCGTAGGTCCAGCTCGCGCAGCACGGCGGTGGACCACGGGTCCGTGACCGCCCGGCGCTCCGCGAGTTCGCGAAGGCGGCCTTCGCGGATGGCCATGGCGGCGTACCGGGCTTCCGCGAGGAGCGCGCGGGTGTTGTGCCCCTCGAGGTCCTTCCCCGCCCCGTTGGCGGCGCACGCAGGGCAGGTGCATGCGTCGGGGGTGACCGCCTCCACCGCCCAGAACGCATCGGCCGTGTGGAACCGCCGGAGCGTGGACTCGAGCAGGAGGCGGGTGGAGTCCACGAGGTCGACGCCGCAATAGACGAGGATCACGAGGTTGCTCGGAACCGCCAACCCCGGCGCGTACAGAAGACGGGCATACCCCATCGCGCGCCGCAGCTCGATCGTCGCCGCCACGAACGCCTTCGGTCGCCGGAGGTACGCGACCGCGTCCCCGATCAGGACGACCTCGGCCTCCGGGTGCGCCTCGACGTCCTTGGCGGTGGTCGCGACCACGACCGGGGCGGCCTCGGCCGCGGGCCGTTCGAGGTCCGGCAGGGAGGACGGTTTGGCGGCGTCCGGCGGGATCGCGAGGGGTCCCTCCCCCGGCCGAGAGCGGAAGATGCTCCCGCGGTCGAGGAACGTGGGCCGGACGTCCGCAAGCGGGGTCTCGCTCAGCAGGAGGTCCGCGAACGCGGGCGCCGCGTGACGGCGCGTGACCGCGAACGCGACGTTCGGGGTTCCGACCGGGCGGCCCGCAACCGTCCATGTGCCCGCCCTGGCCATCCCGGATCGCGCGAGGACCTCGAACACGCGTCGGCACCTGCTGTGGCCCCTAAATGTTTATGCTCTTACCGAGACCGCTCTGGTCCCGAAAACCGGAACATGTTCTTGATATCTTCAAGAGCGGGCGGCCTCCGTTCGGCTCCGGAGGTGTCGCCCACATGGATCCCGATCTCCCGCCAAAGAGCCCCAACTGAAGACTCCTAGGAGAAACTCGCCCTCTCAGGTGTGGTTCTGCCCGACGGCGAATCCTTCTCCACTCGGAGAATCTCCGCCAAGTTCCGTTCGGCGTCGCCCACGATCCCCGGCGCTCGTATGCGTTTGCCGACCACCTGAGCCTGCTCGAGGAGAGCCAACGCGTTGGCCCTCTCACCGTTCTTCGTAAAGTAGAAGGACGCGTGAATCGCCGTCCGCGCGAAGTCCATATCGTGGCCACCATCGCTCAACGCCGACAGCGCAATTCGGAAGTTGTGTTTCGCGAGTTGCCACTTCCCCCGCATTTCGTACAGGGTTCCCTGGCGATAGAGGACAAGGGCCTCCATTACGGGTTCCCGGAGCCTGCGGAAGAGATCTTCGCATTCCCGAAGGTACGACTCGGCGCGCATCAATTCGTTCTGACGTATGTGAGTTCCAACCGCGTTGTACAATCCATAGGCAAGCATGCGAAGGTCGCCAATCCTGCGCGCAGTCTCGATGCCTTCGCCGTACGCTCTCATTGCCTCGTCGTACCGCTTGAGTTCGAAGAGGATTGTCCCCATCGCGACACGCATGCGTGCTTGTAGGTGCCAGTCCGCCAGCCCCTCCGCAATCGCGAGCCCGCGCTGCTTCCGGTCCAGAGCCCCTGTAAAGTCGCCTCGAGGCACAAGAATGCGCGAGAACGCGTCGTGGAGGTCCGCCTCCAAGGCGTCCATATGGAGCTCGTGCGCGATCTCGATTGCTTTCTCATACGACTTCTCCGCCCGCGCGTAGTCGGCGCGATCCTCCGCGAGTTGGCCCATCGAGAGCAGCGACTCCGCCTGGCCACTCTCACTCTGAAGAGATCGATAGAGCCGCAGGGCCGCCTCGAGGTGCTGCTCGGCTTCGTCCTGCCGATTCTGACGGCGAAGGATGTCTCCGAGGAAGCGGTGCGCCTCGGCGACCTTGATCTGCAGAGCAGGCTCGTCCGGAAGCAGCAGGATCTCCCCATACAGACCGACCGCCTGGTCGAGCTCCCCTCGGACGTTGAGGATGTGCGCCTTCAGGAGTCGGAGCTCCGCGGATTGCGCGAGGTCTTCGACGGTCGGGAGCAACCTCTCGAGGAGCCGGAGGAGTTCCTCCGACCGGCCGTTCCGGAGAATCGCGCGGCCGTCCTTCACCGCCAATCGCGCCGCCCCCGTGGTCTCCTCTCCTTCGACGAGATGGTATAGCGCTTCGAGCGAGTCCCCGTCGGGGCGGGAAAGCAAGAACTGTGCGGCCCACCGATGATACCGCCGCCGCTCGATCGGCGTCATCAGCTCATGGAAAAACATCCGGAGCGCGTCGTGGACCTCGTACACGTGCGAGGCGACCTCCCGGAGGAGGGACTGGTCCACGAGTCCGCGGACCGTCGCCGCGTGGACGGCGTCGTCCGCGAAGAGGCCGTCCGCGTGCACGGGATACCGGAACACGGACGCGATCGTGAGGACCTTCGCCTCGGCGTCCGTGATGCGGGCGAGCAACTCTTCCTCGAGGTACTTGTGGACGTCCTTCGCCTGGGACAGCGAGCCCGAGTCCACGAGCTCCAGGAACAACGGGTGCCCCCGCGTCAGCCGATGCAGGGCTTCCGTTTCGTCCCGAGCGAGCGCGAGGTTCCGAACGTCCAAGAGCTGCGCGCTCGACTCGAGGTCAAGCCCCGCCAGGGGCATCTCGTGGACGGTCCCCCGGACCCGCACGTCTCGGCGGTCGTAGAACGGCGGGATGCGGCGCCCCGCCACGATCAGCTTCACCCCCGCCACGCCGTCCAGGGCGGCCCGCAGGCCCGTGAACAACGTCTGGATGGGCCGTTCCGCGTTCTGGACATCATCGTACACGAGGACCGCGGGCGCGCCCGCCAAGCCCCCGGCGATGATCGACACGACCTCCTCGATGTCCGCCGTGGGCTTCGCTTCGAGGTAGTGCGAGAGATCCTTCTTCCCGACGCGGGTCAGGAGCTCCGCGATCCTCTGGAGCACGTTCCGGAGCGTCGTCCACTCCATGACCCGGTGGAACAGGATGTGGTGCGTCCCCCGCCAGCCCTCGATTTTCCGGGACAGGAGCGTCGTCTTTCCGATCCCCGTGATGCCCTGGATGACGAGGACCCTGGCCGACGGGGACGCGAGGAACGCGTCCATGGCCGCGAGTTCCGCAACGCGGCCGAAGAAGTAGCGGAGGCGGGGGACCGCGTCCGTGAGGTCGACGAGCCGCTGGCGGCGCTGCGGCTCATACGTGGCCGCGTCGAACACGCCCCGGGCGACGTGGGCCATCACGTCGAGCAGACTCGCGTACTCCGGCAGGAGCCGGGGGACCTCCCCGACCCGCAGCCGTCGGTCCACCCCCTGAGCGTCCCGGAACGCGATCGCGTCCTCCTCGATCTCCAGTCGTCGATGCTTCGCCTTGGAGGTCCCGGCCACGGTGAGCAGGTAGACCGTCCGGCGGAGCTTGCCGGCGGGAACGTGCGCCCGCTGCGCGGTGATGAACCCTTGCCCCTCAAGGCGCCGGATCGCCTTCGAGACCGTGCTGCGCCCGAGCCCGATCGCGCCCGCGATGCCGAACTGGGTGATATCGTCCGGCTGGCTGAGCTCGCCTTCGCGTCCGATGTAGTCGAGGAGGTGGACGAGGATCCGGTCCTCCGTGATGAAATAGAGTTTCCGCAGGTGGGCGTACCTCTTCCCTGGCATGCAGGATTCGATGGTCGTTGGGATATTAAATGGCTCGCAGACGGGAACATGTTCATGTCACTTACTTATACGCCAAGGGCCCACGTTATTCCCGTGTTACCGCTCCTCGAGCCGCTCGGCACGGGCGGGATCCTGCTGATCGATGAGCGGAGGCCCGACCTGAGCTACCGGATGATCGAACGCCTTGCGGCGCGCCGGAAGGGCGTCCTCTGCATCACCCGCGAGCCGCCCGAGCGGGTCGAACGACGCCACCCGATGCCCCTCGCGCGGTACTACTGGTTGGTCACCGCCGATGGGGGCCGCGCGGTCCACCCCTTCCAGCTCGGCAAGATGCGGGGCCTGATCGAGCGGTTCCTAGTCGAGAACCCGGAGGGCGCGGTCTTCATCGACGGCGTGGAGTTCCTCATGGTCATGAACACGTACGAGCGGGTCCGCGACTTCCTCCACGCACTCGAGCGCACCCTTCGCGGCCGCAGGACGGAATGCGTCATCCCCATCGACACGCGGACCCTGACCGTGCAGGAGCTCGCCGAGCTGCGCGGCGCCTTCCCGATGGTGCAGGGCGATCTGAGCGGGTGACTACTCCAAGGGGACCGTGCTGCGCTCCAGGAACGCCATCTCCCGCGGCTCGAACGCCCGCTCGTCGACGGACAGGATCAGGATGCATCGCCGCTGCATCACGATCTCGTGGAGGTACTCGACGAACTTCAGGATCCGGGCGAACTCGTTGTTGATCATCATGTACTCCAGCCCGTCGATCAGGATCACGGCGCGCCGCGCGGTCTCCGTGAACGCATTGATCAGGTTCGTGAGCGCCCCGAGGTTGTGCGGGTCGACGTAGTCCTTCCCGAGCGTCGTGGACAGCCACACGACCTTGAGCGCCTTCGGCCCGTGGCGCTTCTCCACGTGGTTCGGGTGCTGGCGCGTGACGTAGAGGCCTTCCCACCCGTCGTCGAGCGCGCGGGTGAAGTGATCCCAGGACCGGCCCGGCTTTCGCTCCTTCACGATGTAGGACCGTCCCTCCTCCAGCGTCTGGTCCTTGCCGAAGGCAAGCTGCGTGAAGAGTTCGTCCTCGATGTTCGCCACGGAAGCCTCCCGCTGGCGGGCCCCGAACTGGGTCCACTCATCCACCTCATTGCGGCGCAGATATACGTGTTGCGACCAGTATCAGTATCAATATTGGGCGTCGGCGAGGGCGGGACTGCCCGGAAGGGCACGAGAAGGTTCGCCGGGAAAGGAGGGATGTCCACACGAATGGCGGACGCTCATATGTGGGCGGCCGGCCTGCGAGCCGTACCGCGCGCTGCGCGTGTTCCACGCCTCCTCGAACTGCCGGATCGCGTCTCCGTGCTCGGAGTCGTCCCACGGGGTGCGCCCCCTCGCAGGGGGCCCGTCCGGCCTTCCCGATTTCGCGGAGCCACCGCCATTCGCGATACCTTTAACCGCGGGCCTCCGCGTGTCGCCCCCGTGCCCGTCCGATTGGCGGTGATCGGCGGTTCCGGGATCCTCGACCTGACCTCGATGCGGGACGCCGCCGCCACGGCGATCGCGACCCCGTACGGAGCCCCGTCCGCGGACGTGCGCGTGGGATCGATCGGCGACGTGGGTGTCGCGTTCCTCCCCCGCCACGGGGTGAGCCACGCGATCCCCCCGCACCGAATCAACCATCGCGCGAACCTCTGGGCCCTCAAGGAGCTGGGCGTGCGGCGCATCCTCGGCACCTCTTCCGTGGGTTCGCTGAAGAAGGAGATCCGCCCCGGGATCCTCGCGGTCCCCGACGACTACCTCTGCTTGTGGGACCTCCCGACGTTCCACGACGACAAGGTCGTGCACGTGACGCCTCAGCTCGACGCGGACATGCGCACGGCGATCTTGGCGGTGCTGAAGAAGGCCCGTGTCCCGATTCGCGCACGGGCGGTGTACGCCCAGACTCGCGGCCCGCGGCTCGAGACGAAGGCGGAGATCCGCCTCCTCCGGGACTACGCGGACGTCGTCGGCATGACGATGGCCTCGGAGGCCACGTTGGCGGCGGAGATCGGGATCGCCTATGCGAGCGTGTGCACGGTCGACAACTACGCGCACGGAATCTCCGCGAAGCCGCTCACCTACGAAGGGATCGCGAAGACCCAGCGGGGAAATGCGAAGATTCTCGGTCGTCTCCTGGAGCCGATGCTGCGCTCGCTCGGGAAGGAATAGGGTTTATCCGCGGACCGGGCATCGGTCCGAACGTGAGCATCTCGATTCGCGACGCACTCCTCCCGGGCGGCCGTCGTGCCGCCGTGCACGTGGACGGAAATCGAATCGTCGAGATCGGCCCCCCGCGAGAGGCGGACGTCACGATCGACGCCCTCGGAAAGGCGCTCCTCCCCGGATTCGTGAACACGCACACCCACGCCGCGATGACGCTCTTCCGCGGGTACGCGGACGACATGGAGCTCCAGTCGTGGCTATCCGCGAAGATCTGGCCGGCGGAGGCGAGGCTCACGCCCGACATGGCGTACTGGGGGACGAAGCTCGCGTGCCTGGAGATGATCAAGTCCGGCACGACGTCCTTCAACGACATGTACTTCTTCATGGACCACGCCGCCCGGGCGGTCGACGAGATGGGGATCCGGGCCGTCCTCAGCGAGGGGTTCATCGACCTGTTCCACGAGGATCGCGCGGAGGAGGAGCTGCGCAAGACGCGCACCGCGATCGACCGGATTTCATCGATGCGAAACCCCCGGATCACGCCCGCCGTCGGGCCGCACGCCGTCTACACGGTGTCGGAATCTTCGCTGCGAGCGCTGAGGGCTATGGCGGACGAGCGCGCGTGCCCGTTCCACATCCACGTCTCCGAGACGAAAGGCGAGGTCGAAGGGGCGCGGAAGGACCACGGGAAGACCCCGGCCGCGTACCTGGACGCGATCGGCGTCCTGGGACCCCGCGTCGTGGCGGCGCACTCCGTGTGGCTCGAGGAAGCCGAGATCGCCACGTTCGCCCGTCGCGGGGTCGCCGTCGCCCACTGCCCCGTGTCGAACATGAAGCTGGCGGTGGGCCGTGCGATGCCGCTCGCGGCGATGCAGCGCGCCGGCGTGACGGTCTCCCTGGGGACGGACGGGGCGGCCTCGAACAACCGCCTCGACATGTTCGAGTCGATGAAGTTGGCGGCGTTGCTCCACAAATTCGCGGCGGACTCGGCGACGGTCGCCCCCGCCGCCGAGGTGTTCGACATGGCCACGCGCGGCGGGGCCCGCGCCCTCGGGCTGGACGCGGGCTCGATCGAGGTGGGCAAACTCGCAGACGTGATCCTCGTGGACCTGCACCGGCCGGAGATGACTCCATCGCACAACCTGGTCTCGAACCTCGTGTACGCCGCCACGGGCGACTGCGTGGACACGGTGATCTGCGACGGTCGCGTCGTGATGGAGGGGCGGCGCGTCCGCGGGGAGATCGAGATCCTCGCGAAAGCGGGGGAGATCGCCGCCAACCTCGTGGGAGGGGCCTCGTGACCCTCGAACGTCTCCGCGCGAGCCTGGAGGGGTGCCCCGTCGTGCGGTTCGGCGACTACGAATACTTCGTCCACCCGATCACGGACGGGATCCCCCTCGGCTCCCCGGCGGTGTTCGAAGAGGTCGTGGAGGAGATCGCCCGGGTCGGGAACTGGGAATGCGACAAGATCGTCACGGCGGAGTCGATGGGCTTCCCCCTCGCGGCCGCCGTGGCGGTGAAGGTGAACCGCCCGTACGTGTTCCTCCGCAAGCGTCAATACGGCTTGCCGGGCGAGGTCAGCGTCGCTCAGACCACGGGATACGGGAAGGCGAATCTGTTCATCAACAACATCGCGCGCGGCGACCGGCTCGTGTTCCTCGACGACGTGGTCTCGACGGGGGGCACCCTGCGCGCCCTCGCGCTCGCCCTGCGGTCGATCGGCGCCCGGCTCGTCGACGTGATCGTCGTCTTCGAGAAGACGCGAGAGCGTGAGCGGTTGGAGCAGGAGATCGGGGTCCCGATCAAGACGCTGATGCGGGTGGACGTCGTCGCGGGGAAGGTCGTCGAGCGCCGTTGACCGGTTTCGCGATTGTCGGATTTGATAGCGGGGTCGCAACCGAGAATAGCACGGCATGAGTCCAGGTCCCGATGACGCGCAGCCGGCCAAGCCCGGGCGTCGGGAGGGTCAACGGCCTCGCGCGCCCCCGATCGTTCTCCGGCCGTCGTCCGCGACTCCCGGTGCGCGCGCCCCTGTCCATCGTCGCGGCGGGCGGCGCCGTGTACGGAATCGCCCTGGCCTTCCCAGTCCTGTTTCGCCAGGTTAGCGTCCCCGTGATCGCGGCCGCGATCCTTGGCACCGCGTTGGTCCTCGTGGGGCTGCATGTCCGGTGGACTTGGGCGGACCCGCTCAGGAACTAGCGGACGAACGAACGGGAGCGTGGCGTCCCGACGGCCAGAGGGCGCCCTTCAACCTTGCTTCGGGCGGACCGGCTTGCCGTTCTGGAACACGATGACGTTCACGTCGATCGTGTCCTCTTCCGGCTTCTCGAACCGAACCGTGCGACCCTCGTTAAGGATCTTGTGCAGTCGGATCCGCACAGCCTTCGCAGTGGGCCGTCGGACCCATAAAGGCACGGAGGCGAGTATCCGGTTTGAGAATCGACGCCCTACCGGCGCAGGAAGTCCATCCCGTTCCAGTCGCCGCCGAAGTCGCGGACGGCGCCCGTCGCGAGCTGGAACCGCGCGCGGAGTCGACCGTTCTCGAAGAAGATGTACGCGTTCTTCAGGCACGACGTGTAGAGGTTCTTCCGCTTCCCCTTCTGCGTGAGGATCCGATCGACGCACTGGATCAGGCCGGCGTCCTCGAGCGTCCGGATCTTGCGGTAGCACGCCGCGATCGGGATCCCGTACCGTTGGCTGATCTCCTGGGCGCTGATCCGCCGCTTGTACGTCGCGAGCAGGATCTTTGCGCTGTACTCGTCGGTCAGAAGCTGCGAGGCCTGCAGGGGATTCATCCCGTCGTCTTGCAGCGGCGCGATCGCTCCCCCGTTGTTCTCTTCAGTCTCGAACCCCATGACGGATTCATGCGGGTGCGACATATATAAAATATCCCCCGTGATTCTCACCGGAGGGAGTAGGTCCTTTTGATGAGATTGGGTCTGAGCGATGATACTCAGGCGAGGAGCGGCGCGTTGAGCTCGATCCACTTACCGTTGATGTCCTTCTCGTAGTCGAACTCGAACTTCACCCGGAAGACGCCGTCCTCGTACACGAGGTGCGCGGACTTCAGGAGGGAGCGGTACAGCTTCATCGTCTTGCCCTTCGGAGTCGTGACGATCTCGGCGCAGCGGAGGAATCCGGCGCCCTCGAGCTCGTGGATCTTGCGGTAGCACGCCGCGATCGGGATGTCGAACCGGTCGCTGATGTCCTGCACGGACCGGGACGAGGTCTGCGTGGCGACGAGGATGCGTTCCGCGTACTCGTCCGTGAGGAGGCGCGAGATGTCCTTCTCCTGCATCTGGCAGTTCCGATTCGGAGCGCGGCTTAAAGGGTTATCTACCCCAATATCGGAACTGAGACTTGATCATACGATGGGCGTCAACACCGCGTGCGGGACGCCGTTTTCATAGGAGAAGCCGAGGTTGAAGAGCTCTGAATACGGTTTCTGCCCGAACAGCAGGATGGAGCCGTTCACGTTCTGCACCCTCAGGTGGATCGACGCGATGGTCGCGAGCTTCTGCGTGCTCTTCGTCAATGGACTCACGTGGCCGACGAGGATGTCGCGCGCCCGGCGCACGGAAGAGAGATGCGCCGTCATCTGCTCAAGGACGTCCTCGCCGTACACGGACTCCAGGGTGTCGAACGACAGGAAGGAAAGGAACGGGTGCTTGCTCCCTGGGAGCCGGTACTCCACGTTGCTCCATCGCAGGTCCGTGTCCACGTTCGCGCCCTCCATGTGCATCGCGTTCTTGCTCCCCTCCGGGCTGCCCAGGGGAGCGGACTCGAAGACGCGAACGTGCTGTTCGAACACGCCCGCCTTCAGGTACGGCCTTGCCCATTCCTGCACGTTCTCCGCGGAGGACTTCTGCGCGGACACGTACGCGACGCCCCGCCCGAGGGATGCGAAGGCGCAGATCAGGCCGAGCCGAAGTCCATCGACGAACACCCCGGGAACGTCCGCGTCGATCTCGAGCGCCACGAAGGAGCCCAGCGGGAGACCGCCCGTCAGCCGGTCCAGCGCCGAGTGGCCCCACGAGACGACGTCCGGCCCCGGGTCGTGCGGAGCCTCCCAGGGACCCGTCTTTTCCGGGCGGACCGGCGGCCGGATGCTGAACGCCCGGATGCGTCCGTCCTTCAACGTGTAGATGTAGCGGTGCTGCCGGATCTCCGTCCCGCGGAGCTTCTCGATCGTCATCGCCCGCAGTCGGCGCCCCGCGTGCTCCTCGCTGCTGAACCGCACGACCCCGTCCCCGAGATAGTCGAGGCGCGTGTCGCCGGTGCTCTCCAGGACGTACACGACGTGCGCGCTCCCCTTCTCCACGAGGTCCCTCTGGAGCGTGTTCACGAGCTTGCCCGGCATGATCCCGTACCGTTCGCTGAGGCCGTCGATGCTGTCGACGAGCACGAGCGTGCTGTGGGGCAGGTTCCTCTCCACCTCGTCGTACGCGAGGTCGATCTCCGGCAGGTCGGACCCCAGGTCGAAGATCAGGGCATCGCTTGCGACCTCCGCCTCCCCGACCTTCTGGTACGTCTCGTCCCCCTCCTTCCCCATCTCCACCCGCCCCTCGAGTTTCTGGAGTTCCGTGCGGTCCACCTTCAGAGGCGTCTGGGAGGGTTCCTCGGAGGAACTCGAGGCGCGGGGGACGTGCTGGAACCGGTGCGCCTCCCGCTTCTCGCGGAGCCACGGGAACTGGAGGTAGAGGCTCTCGTCGCTCACACGGATGCTCATGTAGTACGACCGCGCTCCCCCGCCGAGCTCCTCCGCCAGCTGCAGGCAGAAGGTGGTCTTCCCGGTGCCCGCGGATCCCTTGACGATCAGGGAATGGGCGCCGGGCGAGCGAAAGAACTGCAAGAGTTCCTCCGGGATTCCCGTGTGGCTCGTCAGGGAGGCGACCTCGGGCGAAAAGACGGGACCCCGTTGAATACCTTTGCCCTTCGAGAATCAACGGCGCGGAGGAGCGCTAATAAGGTGTCTGCGGTTTCTCCGACCCGTGCGCAACGACGAGATCGCTTCCGCGTTGTACATGATCGCGGAGCTCCTGGAGCTGAGCGGGGACGAGGACCGGTTCCGTCCGATCTCCTACCGGCGCGCGGCCCGGGCGATCGAGTCGGAGGCGGAGGACGTGGGAGCCCTCGCCCGGGAGGGCCGCCTCACGCAGATCCCGGGAGTCGGGAAGGGAATCGCCGCCAAGATTGAGGAGTTCCTGCGGGCGGGGAAGATCGGGGAGCTGGAGGCGCTTCGCGCGCAGTTCCCGCCGGGCCTCTTGGAGATCATGCGCATCCCGGACATCGGTCCCAAGACCGCCCGGAGGCTCCACCTCGAACTCGGGGTCAAGAGCCTCGAGGACCTGAGGACCGTCGCGCTGCAGGGCCGCCTGCGCGCGCTCAAGGGGTTCGGCGAGAAGTCCGAACAGAACGTGCTCAAGGGGATCGGCCTCGTGGAATCCGCGAAGGGCCAGAACCTGCTCGGCATCGTCCTCCCGATCGCGGAGCAGATCGTGGAACACGTCCGCACCCACGCGTCCGTGGATCACGTCGCGTACGGCGGGAGCGTCCGCCGGATGAAGGAGAGCGTGGGGGACTGCGACATCCTCGTCACGACCACGGACCCGGCCGCGGCGACGAAGGCGTTCCTATCCTTCCCGATGGTCCGCGAGGTCGTGATGTCCGGGGACACGAAGTCGACCGTCGTCGTCTCGATCGGCGGCGAGCGGCTCCAGGTCGACCTCCGGGTCCTCGAGCCTCGGAGCTGGGGCTCCGGCCTCCAGTACTTCACGGGGAGCAAGGACCACAACATCAAGGTCCGCACGATGGCGGCGAAGGTGGGTCTCAAGCTGAACGAGTACGGCGTGTTCCGCGGGGACGAGCGGGCGACGGGGTCGACGGAGGAGGAGGTGTACGCGACCCTCGGGCTCCCGTACATCGAGGCGGAACTGCGGGAGGACGCGGGCGAGATCGAGGCCGCGCTGAGCGGTGCGTTGCCGGACCTCGTCACGATGGGGGACATCCGGGGCGACCTCCATGCGCACACGAACCTCACGGACGGCGTGAACACGGTCGAGGAGATGGCGGCGGCGGCGGCCGCGCGCGGGTACGAATACCTCGGGATTTCCGACCACAGCCCCTCCCTGCGGGTCGCGAACGGCCTCTCCGAGGAGCACCTGCGGATCCACGTGGCGCACATCCGCGAGTTCAACCGGCAGACAGCAGGGATCCGCCTCTTGGCGGGGACGGAGTGCGACATCCTGGCGGACGGGACCCTCGATTACCCGGACCCCGTGCTGAAGGACTTGGACTACGTGATCGGATCCGTCCATTCGAACTTCAAGATGCCCGAGAAGGAGATGATGGCCCGCGTCCTCCGCGCGATGGAGAACGAGCACATGGACATCCTCGCGCACCCGACGACCCGGAAGATCGGCCAGCGGGAGCCGATCCAGCTGAACATGGAGAGGCTCGCGAAGGCCGCCGCGGACACGGGGACCGTGCTGGAGATCAACGGCTACCCAGACCGGATGGACCTCAGCGGCCCGCAGGCACGGCTCGCGAGGGAGCACGGGGCGAAGCTGATCGTGAACACGGACAGCCACACGACGGAGCAGCTGTGGTTCATGCGACTCGCCGTGGGATCCGCGCGGCGTGGATGGCTCGGGAAGGAAGACGTCGTGAACACCATGCCGCACAAGGAGATCCTCAGGTTCCTCGCCTGAGGCGCGCCGCCACCACCGCTTTCGCGAGCACGTGCCGGTCATTCCCGTAGTGGAGCATCCGTCGCGCGCGCGCGGGCGTGGCCCACCGCCAGGCGTCGAACCGATCCTCGAGCCGCACGTCCCCGTCCCGGGGGTGCGCGAGGAAGTACACGACGCGCTTGTCGTAGTTCACATCCTCGGGGGGCCAGTAGAAGGAGTACGCGACCTCCGCGATCCGGTCCCCGATCTCCACCGCCAAGCCGCACTCCTCCGCGATCTCCCTCCGGGCGGCATCCTCGGCCGTCTCCCCCCGCTCGATGTGGCCCTTCGGGAAGCACCAGATGCCTTCGTCCGCGGTCCGGAGAAGGAGGACCCGCCCGGACGCGTCGATGACCACACCGCCGGCGGACGCGACCGGCATCGTGTCCTTGTCAGGGCGCGTCGGCCGCCCTCTGATCGTCCCCCTCATGTCCCCTCCGCGCGGGCCTTCGCCGCCGCCAGATCGTGGACGAGTCTCCCGTACAGCTTGCGGTTGTACAGCACGCCCGCGGGGTGATACGTGCCGGTGGCGGGTCGGCCCCCGAAGGCTCCCCATCGCCCTCGCAGGCGCGCGAGGGAGGCCCCCGGCCCGAAGAGGTCCCGCACCGCGGTCTGCCCGAGCGCGACGACCACGCGCGGTGCCACCGCCTCCACCTGGGCGACCAGGTACGGGCGGCACGCGAACACCTCCTGCGCGCGAGGTCTCCGGTTGCCCGGGGGGCGGCACTTCACCGCGTTCGTGATGAAGACCCGATCCCGGCGGATGCCCGCCTCACGCAGAGCCTGGTCGAGGAGCTTCCCCGCGGCGCCGCGGAACGGCCTCCCCGCTTCATCCTCCGTCCGTCCGGGCGCCTCGCCCACGAGGAGGATCCGCGCGCGGGCCGGCCCCTCGCCGGGGACCGCATGCGTGCGGGACCGATGGAGGTCGCACAGGACGCACCGCCGGATGCGCGCCGCCAACGCACCGAGCTTCCGCGGCAATGCCCGGGTGGACATCGTGGCTGCGAAGGACGGGGGCTACAAAAGGTGTTCGCGGTCAGCCGACGCCCGAACCGGGGGCTTCCTTGCTCGGCTCCGTGAGCGCCTTCGGGTCCAGGAGCCTCTCCGCGTCCTCGCGGGAGAGGATGCCCTTCTCCGCCACGAGTTCCTTGACCGTCTTCCCCGTCCGCATGGACTCCTTGGCGAGCTCCGCCGCTCGGTCGTACCCGATGATGGGGCTCAGCCGTGTCACGATCGCGGTGCTGAGCTCGGCGTCCCGGCTCAGCTTCTCCAGGTTCGGCTGGAGTCCCTCGATGCACCGTTCCCGGAACACCTCGCTCGCGCGCGCGAGGAGGCGCACGGACTCCAGGAGGTTGCGGCACATCACGGGCATCATCGTGCTCAGGTCGAGGTGGCTCGCGAGTCCCGAGGCCGCCACGGCGGCGTCGTTCCCGAGAACCTGCGCGCACACCTGGATCACCGCCTCGGGGATGACCGGGTTCACCTTCCCCGGCATGATCGACGAACCAGGTTGGAGCTCGGGCAGCTTCAGCTCCGCGAGCCCGGTCCGGGGCCCGGAGCCCATCAGCCGGATGTCGTCCGCGATCTTGAACAGGCCCACGGCCACGGTCCGGAGCGCGCCGCTCGTCTCCACGAGGGCGTCCTGCGCGGCCTGCGCCTCGAACGCGTTGGGGGCGCGGACCAGCGGGAGTCCGGTGGCCCCCGCGAGCCGGCGGATCGCCTTCCCGGGCATGTCCGGGTGCGCGTTGATCCCCGTGCCCACGGCCGTGCCGCCGAGCGCGAGCTCCGCGAGGTGGCGGTACGTCGCCCGCACCCGTGCGATGCCGTGGTCCACCTGGCTCGCGTAGCCGGAGAACTCCTGACCGAGCCGGATGGGCGTCGCGTCCATGAGATGCGTCCGGCCGGATTTCACGATCCCGTCCCACGAGGTGGCCTTCCCGGAGAGGGCCCCGCGGAGTCGCTCCAGGGCGGGCACCAGGTCGCGGTCGATCGCGAGGAGCGCAGCCACATGGATCGCCGTCGGGATCACGTCGTTGCTCGACTGGCCCATGTTCACGTGGTCGTTCGGGTGGACCGGCTTCTTCGCCCCGATAGGGCCGCCGAGGGCGACGTTCGCGAGGTTTGCGATCACCTCGTTCGCGTTCGTGTTCGTGGACGTGCCGGACCCGGTCTGGAACACGTCGAGGGGGAACTGGTCGTCGTGCGAGCCCGCCGCGACCTCCTCGGCGGCCTTCGCGATCGCTTCGGCCAGCGTCCGGTCGAGAAGTCCGAGCTCCGCGTTCGCCTCCGCGCACGCCCACTTCACGAGGCCGAGCGCCTCGAGGAACACGCGGGGGAACCGGATCCCGCTGATTGGGAAATTCTCGATCGCCCGTTGCGTGGACGCGCCCCACAGGGCGTCCGCGGGCACCCGGACCTCGCCCAGCGTGTCCCGTTCCGTGCGATGGTCCGCCATGCGGGTCCCAGGGGTGTACGCCCGTTGGGTTGAAAAGGTGTCGCCTATACCGTGGGGTCCCCGGGGGCGACGTCCCCGCTGCTGACTCTCCTCACCGGGCCCTCACCCGCGCGCGGAGTTCGCGCAGGCGACGGACCTTCGGGAGGAGTTTCTCGATGCTCCGTTCCCACTTGGCGATCTGTCGTTCGTACCGCTGCTTCCGCCCCAGATCGGAACGCTCGTCGGCACGCGCTTTCTTGATCCGATGGTGGAACTCCGTCTCCCTTGCTGTCAGCCGCTTGATCTTCCGGTCGATCGCCCCCGTTTCCGCCAAGGGCTCCCTCCCGCCTCAGGGGGACGTCGCCGGCCTCCGGCGCCGCAGGGTGAGATCGAGCACGCCTTCGCGGACGGTCCACCTCGCTTCCTGCTCCACCTCGAACGGAAGCTCGACGACCCGGTGGAGGGGGCGCCGGCCCTCGACCTCGACGAGGACGAGGCGTCCGGCCGTCTTCGTCCGGACGGCGGTCGGGACGCGGCCCAGGAGGTCGATCGTCACGAACACTTCCTCCGTGGACGCCACGACGTCGGGGCCCGGGATCGTGGGGTCCGGCGGGACCTGGACGAGGAACCGGCGGGGAGGCTTTTCCCCGTTGTGGGGGTGGGCCCGTTCGGGGACGCCCCGAACGAACGGCTGGGGGTCGGCTGGTGCTTTTCCATCGACCGCGTCGGAGAGCATGCGGTTAATCATCTTGCGCACCTCGTCGAACTCGTCCGTGTCCCCCATCGAACCCCTCTTCACCCACTTGGTGAGGCTGTCCCCGGAAGAGATTGGTCTGGTGCCTATAAAGACGTTTAGGCGGGGGGAGGCTCCCGCGCCGGTCCCGCGGCGTCCGCCCCGCCGGGCTTGGCGGGGGGTCCGGGCGCTGGCTTCTCGGTGGTGGGAGCCGCCGGGGGCGAAGCGGATCGCGGGTTCTGGAGTCCGGCGGAGAGTTGGGAGACCCGTTCCAAGAGGAACCGCCAGCGCGGGACTCCGACGAATTCCAGCCGTTGGTCGATCAGGACCGCGGGTCCGAAGTTCAGCCTGTGACGCTTGAGGAGGTCACCCGCCGCGTCTCCCTCCACGACCCCCACGCTCACGTCCGGCCGCGCCTTCCGGAGGCGGTCCGCCATCTCGCGGAGGCGCCCGGTCTGATGTCCCTGGACGGAGTCGACGAACGCGACGTGCAAGGCGCCGCCGCCGATGCCTGGCGCCGCCTTAAACGTTTGGCGGGTCGCGCGCGTAGTCCCCGCGAATCAGCTTCTTGATGAACGGGGACAGGGTCCTTGCGATCACCATGTTCCCGTCCCATTTCTCGATCTGCTCGGGGTGCGCGGCCTCCATCTCCTCGATGCACGCCTCGATCTGGGGACGCATCAGGTGCGTGCCGTCGCCCTGGACCATCGCCGCGAGGACGAGCCAGCGTCCCCGGCCGATGAGAATGTGCATCTCGCCGAACCGCAGTTCGTCGAGGTCGCCCTCCTCGGAGCGGAAGGAGTCCTTCACGAAGGATTGGACCGCCGTGAGCATGCCGCTCAGGATGTCCGTGTCGATGTCCGGCTTGAGCCGCCGGGTCTCGTGCTTGATCAGGATGCCATCGCGGTACAGCAGGAACACGTCGTCGATCGTCGCGGGGGTGTCGTCTTTCGAGGCCGTGACGGCGACCGGCTTCCCGCGCGCCCCCAGGCGGCGCAGCACGATGAGGAGGGTGCCCCCGAGACCCGCCGCGATCACGGCGATGATCCAGACCCAGTCCCCGACCGCGCCGGACGGCGGGAGCGTCGCTACGGGCGTGAAGGAGAAGGTCACGGTCTGCGGCAGCGCATTGCCCGCGACGTCCTTCGCGTTCGTCCCGATCGTCACATAGTAGTCCCGACCGGGATCCAGCGCCCGGTCCGGCTGGAACGTCATCGTGCGGTTGTCGGCGCTCCATGAGAACACGCCGTTGATGCCCGGCTGGATCGTGAAGGCGGCCTCCGCGGACGCGCGGTTCATCGGCTCGCTGAACGTCACGACGACGGGGGATGTCGTTGTCGTCCCCGCCCCGCGAGGCGCGGTGCTGCTCACGAGCGGCTCCACGGAGTCGATCTTGAAGGCGACCGAGATCATGGCCTCCGTGAGGCCCGCGGTGTCCGTGGAGGCGTACTCGACCGTGTGCTGGCCGTCCGCCGTCACCCCGAAGGGGCCCGCGTACGCCTGCCAGCTGCCGCCGTCGACCTGGTAGGACGTCGAAGCGGGGCCGCTCGTCGCGTCCGATACGGCGAGGCTCACGGTCACCGGCCCCCGGTGCCAGCCGTTGTCCCCAAGGAGTCCGATGAGATTGGGGGTCGTCACCGGCGGGGTCGTGTCGATTTTCGGGTTCTGCGCGCGGTCCGCCTCCTGGAGGCCCGCGTTGTCCCGTCCATGGTACGCGACGGTGTGGATTCCGTCCCCGGTCACGAGGAACGGCCCGGAGTACACCTGCCAAGACCCCCCGTCGATCCGATACTCGATCACGGACACCCCGCTCGTCGCATCCGAGGACGCGAGGGTCACCGTGACCGGGCCGACCCACCAGCCGCCGCCCCCCGTCGTGCCGGACGGGGTCGCCGTCGAGGAGGGCGGGGTG
Organism: Thermoplasmata archaeon; assembly: GCA_035283165.1. Classification (GTDB taxonomy): domain Archaea; phylum Thermoplasmatota; class Thermoplasmata; order RBG-16-68-12; family EA-27; genus EA-27. Next base: position 18,246 of record DATEUK010000009.1, on the reverse strand, counting down.
ACATCCACGATTGTGAAGGTGTCGTTCGCCGGCGAGGCGCTCTCCACGTTCCCGGCCCGGTCCGTCGCGATGGACCGGAAGGCGTACGAGCGACCGTCGACTCCCGCGTAGGTCCCGCTCGTCGCGGTGGTGCCCACGTACGCGGGCACGTTTGCCCACGCGCCGCCGTTGTCGCTCACCTGGACCGTGTACGAGGCGATGTCCGTGGTCCCGCCCGAAGGGCCCCACGCGATCGCGAACGTGAGCAGCGTCGACCACGTCGGCATCGCCGTCATCGTGGACTGCGGAAGGGTCACGTCGATCCGCGTCCACGTGTCGTTGACGGGATTGGGGGTCTGCTCATTCCCCGCGAAGTCGGTGGCGATCGACCGGTATTCATAGGTGTGGTCGTCCACGCCCGCGAACATCGAGGAGGTGGCGGTCGTGAAGGGGATCCAATCCGTCCAGGATCCGCCGTTGTCCCGCACCTGGATGCGGTACGACGCGACGTCGTCCGACTCTCGCGTCCACTGCACGAGGAACGTCAGGGCCGTCTGCCAGGGCGCGAGGGCGTTCACGAACGAGAACGGGCTCTCCGTGTCGACGATCGTCCACGTGTCGTTCCCCGAGACAACCTCGACGTTCCCGGAGGTGTCCGTCGCGATCGAGCGGAATTGGTAGGTTGCGTCGCTGGTGGCCGTGAACGTCGCCCCGGTCTGGGTCGTGTCGACGAGCCAGTCCAGCCAACCGAACCCACGGTTGAACTGCACCGTGTAGGTGGCGACGTCCGTCACGCCGACGTCCGGTCCCCAGCTGACCGCGAAGGAAAGGGTGTTGTGCCACATGGGCTGTGGATCGACGTGGGACCCGGGGCTGATCGAGTCCACATGGGTCCACGTGTCGTTCCCGGCGGGCGCGGGCTCCACGTTCCCTGCCCAGTCCGTCGCGATGGAGCGGAACTCATACGTGTGACCCTGCGCGCCGGCGTACAGCGCGGACGTCGAGGATGTGGAGGCGATCCACACGGTCCATCCACCGCCATCGTCGTTCACCTCGATCCGGTAGGTGGCCACGTCCGTCGTGCCCGGGAGCGGACCCCACGCGACGGTGAACGACAGGGTATACGTGAACGGCGGGAGTCCCGTCACCGCTGACGACGGGAGCTGCGTGTCCACGTACGTCCACGTGTCGTTCCCCGAGACGACCTCGACGTTCCCCGCGGCGTCCGTCGCGATCGAGCGGAAGGAATGCACGCCGTTGACGCTCGCGACGAACGTGCCGCTCGTCTGCGTCACGTCGATCAGCCAGTTCGTCCAACCGGAGCCCCGATCGTACTGGACCGTGTAGGTCGCGATGTCCGTCACCCCTGGGTCGGGGGCCCAACTCACGAGGAACGAGGACGTCGTCGTCCAGCTGGGCAGAGGGAGGACTGCGGAGGCGGGAGCCGTGGTGTCGACGATGGTCCAGGACTCGTTCGTTCCCGGCCCGGGCTCCACGTTACCGGCCCAATCGTCCGCGACCGTCTCGAACTCGTAGGTCCCATCGCCGCTGGCGGTGAAGACGAACGTCCCGAAGTTCCCCGCGGGCTGCGTCGCGTAGGCGTTCCACCCGCCGCTACCATCCTTGCGGTACCAGAGGGTGACGTCCTTCAGCGACCCCCCCATGCCGTCGGAGGCCGTGTAGTCCACGTTGAACGTCAGCGTCGTCGTGTACGTCGGGAGCGGATCCGCGGCGGACGTCGGCGCCTCGCTGTCAATCATCACGAACCATTGCCCGTTGCTCCACGCCATGTCGACCGTCCGCGGGTTGCTCCAGAAGTTGTACGCGAGGTAGGATACGGTGACATCGTTCTGGACGTCCGTGGGGGTCGCGGAGCCCCAGTACACGCGGTCCGTCGTGAGGAGCCACTGGTCCCAGCCCGTCACGGACACGAAGCTCCATACGGTCACCCCGTCCTCCTCGACGAGGATGGACGCGCCCGGGACGAGCGTGAAGCCATCGGGCCAGTACACGGAGGTGTCGAGGTAGTTCATCACGGTGAGGGTGCTCGTCGGGTCCACCGCGAGCTTCGCGCCCGAGAACGGCGTGTTGATCGTCGTCCCCGCAGAGGCGACGTTCGCCCAAATGTCGTACGTCTCTGTGTTCACGATCGTGGCGTTCTCCATCGTGAACGTCGTCGTGAATCCCGAGTCGCCTTGCATCGTGAAGCCGGACGCGTAGGAAGGCGGCGGGGGTGCACCAGCGCCCGCGCTCCCTTTCGAGACTGTGAACAAGGAATCGCCCGAGGACCATCCGCCGAGGACGTAGTACGCGTACACCCCGCTTGCGTCTCCCCCGCGGCCCCCATCGATGAACCCGCCTCCCCCGTTCCCGCCGAGGGCGTTCCACACCCAGTTCCCGGCGAGGAATGGTGAGTCGAGCGCGACCATGATGCCACCTGCCGCCCCGCCGGGGCCACCGGTGCGGCCGCCAGCCCCCCCGTTCCCGCCTGTGGGATCCGTGATCCAGTTCGAGGTGATGCTCGTCGCGTTGAACAGTCCATCGGTGTCGCCGACCGCCGACGCCCCCGTGGCGTTCCCACCGCGCCCAGCGCTGCCACCCCGCCCTCCGGCGCCGCCAACGATGCTCGCGATGAAATTGGAATGGATGGCGGCGGGCCCCCGGTCCACGATGAAGGCGATCCCGGACGCGGACCCACCGTCGCCGCCGACGTTGCCCCCGCCGGGCATGAGGCCCGTGCTGTTCCCGCCCGGCCCGCCGCGCACGTTCTGCACGGTGTTTCCGCCGGCGTCCCCGTTCGCCGTGTTCCAGCCGAGGATGCCAGCGACCTCGCCACCGAAGCCGCCGACCCCGACGGTCGCTCCTTCCCCGCCGTCGCCGCCGGCTCCCCCGTTGATTCCATCAATCCAGTTATTGGACCACCAAGTCGCAACGCTCGTGGCGAAGATCTGGATGCCCCCTGCGTCGCCGGCGTTCCCGCCTTTGCCACCCGTGGCCGTCATCGGACTCCCACCGCCGTTCCCCCCGCGCCCGCCGCGAATCGTCGAAATGACGTTGGAACTGGCGTCCACGCCCGGCAGGTCCCCGGAAGCGATCGCGACGGCGGCGCCTCCCCGCCCCCCGTTTCCGCCAAACCCGCCCGGATTATCCACGCCGTTTCCGCCGGAACCTCCTTGGACGAGGCTGACCGTGTTCCCGCTGATGGTCGCCCAAGGGGCGGTGTCCACGAGGATGCCGGCGGCGAGGCCACCGTCGCCTCCCGCGGCCCCGGGCCCGACGCCAGCCGCGCCGCGTGCGCCCGCGACATCGGTGATCACGTTGTCCCGAACATCGGCGACCGCGCCACCCGTGACGCGGATCCCAATCGCAAGGAAGCCCGAGGTGTTCACGACCACATTCTCCGCGATGAACGGCGAGCCGGAGACCGACGCCTCGATTCCTGTGCTCGTGCCGTTCAGGTAGTTTCGCATGACGATCGCGTCGGACTCCACGAGCGAAACACCGATGCCCGCGCGCAGCACGGCATTGTCCGTGCACATGGCGGATGAGCGGACAAACCGGAACCCCTGATTCGCCCATAGGACCAAGTTGTTGGTGACCATCGGGGAGCTCGCGATCGCGGTCACCGCACGCTCCATGCGGTCGAAGACAGACCAGGAGACGGACCCCGTCGAGCTCGAGTTGAACTGGATCCCCATCGGCGGCGGGAATCCGGCCATCGTGTTGTTTGCGAGGAACAGGATTTCCGTCCCGGGGAACCCGTTCGCCCACAGCGCCCCCTCGACGAACAGGGCGCGCAGGGGGTCGATCCGGACCGTCGTGTTCGGCATGATCGTCAGGGTGACGCCCGGTGCGACCGTCACATGTCCGGTGATGACGTACGTGTCGTCGGAGATTCCCCAGATCGTGTCCGAGGTGATCGTCCCGCTGACGTACGTGACGGCGGCCGCGTGCGGGGTGATCGCGAGCAGGGCGCCGAAGGAGGCGCAGAGGACTGCGATGGCGGTTGCAATGCTGAGGCCGCGGGGTCGCCTTGGGGAAGCCATGGGAAACCGTCTCCGTGACCGGACGAGGGTCCGGCGGACTTCCCGCTCTCGCGCCAGTCTATATCATTTGCATGGTGCAGTTATCGGACCGGATACTCATCGGGAGGACCCGGCGCATCCCTGCGGTTCGTGAGAATCAAATGCGAGAGAACGGTTAAGTAGCGGCGGAACCACGTCGGCCCGTGCTTCTCGTGGTCGCGTCGACCGCGGACGAAGCGAGCGTGAACATCCGCGACCGGGTCCTGGACATCGGCGGGTGGGTCGAGGCGGGCTCGTTCGACGGGAGCCCGGCCTGGCGGCGGGGGGACCGACTTCTCGTGACGATCCGGGAGCACCATCTGTACGTCGACGGAATCGATCGCAGGGTGGCAGACGCGTTGGGGGTGATGCCGGAGGCGGTCGCGTATGTGTCCAAGCATCGGTCCGCGAGCGGGACGGACAGCCTGACGGTACATCCGATCGGGAACTGGCACGAGGCGGGATTCGGCGGGAGGGCCGGCGAAGTGGTCCCGTCGGCCCCGGGCCTCATGACGGACGCACTCCGCCGCGTGTCGGCGGAGGGGAGGTCCCTCGGGTACGCGGTGACGTTCGAGTCCACGCACCACGGGCCGTACCTGGACACGCCGACGTTCTACATCGAGGTCGGCACCAGCCCCACCGCCTGGGCGGACGCACGGGCGGCTTCCGTCCTCGCCCGCGCCGTGTTGGCGGCAGCGGATCCCGGGGACCCCGTCGCGATCGGGGTCGGCGGCGGACACTACATGCCGCGGATCACGGATGTGGCCCTCGCGCGCCGCGTCGCCTTCGGGCACCTCCTCCCGTCGCATGCCCTCAAGTCGCCCAACGATGTCGTGCTCGAGCGCGCGATCGCTCGGACCGCAGGCGCCCGTTTCGTGTACTTCCACCGCAAGGCGGTCCCCAAGGGTCTGCTCCGGGACCTGGAGGCGTTCTTCCGCGATCGCGGACTTGAGTCCGTGCGAGAGGCAGACTTGGCCCCGCTCCCCGTCGAGCCAGCGGAAAGGATTTAACGCGGCCCCGGGTTGTCCGCGCGAACGGACGGATACCATGCTCAAAGAGTGCCACTCCCACGGATACTTCCGGGATGAGTTCTGCCCGATGTGCGGGAGCGAGGCGAAGTTCCTGATGAACGACCAGGAGGTCGACATGCTCGGGCGGACAATGGCCGGCGTCCTCCGTCACTTCCCGGAACGGTACAGCCTCACCATGGACAAGAACGGTTGGATCGACCTGCGGGACTTCCTGACCGGGCTCCAGAGCCGCAACCGCCGACTCCGATTCCTGAAGCCGCACCACGTCGTCGGTCTCATCGAGACGGACCCGAAGGGTCGGTACCAGTTCCGCGACGGGAAGATCCGCGCGACGTACGGCCACACACTCGACGTGGACCTGGACCTTCCGACGGAGAACATTCCGGACGTGCTGTTCTATCCGACCACGGAGGAGGGGCTGGGGACGCTCACCGCGGAAGGGCTGAAACCCGCGGACCGGAAGATGGTCCACCTCAGCCGCACGTACGAGGCGGCGCTCGAGGCGGGGCGCGTGAAGAACCCGAATCCCGTGATCGTCGAGATCGACGCGAAGGCAGCACGGCGCGCGGGGCGCGTGATTATGAAGGCGGGAAAGACGGTGTACTTGACCCAGGAGGTCCCCGCCGAGTTCCTGCGCCGTGCGGAGCGCGTGGAGGAGGAGCTCCCCTCGAACGGATGACCGTCGGATCCAGCCATGAAAATCGTCTTTCATGGTTGGCGGCATACATTTATAGCGGCAGAGGGAATGCGGCCCCAGGGATGGTGCGGGCATGGTAAGCGGGATCAATATCATTGGGCAGAACAAGGCCCTGCAGGATCACACGATCAAGCGCATCATCGCGTACATCATCGACGCGATCATCGTCTGGATCCCATCGATGGTCCTCCTGTTCGTGCTGTTCCCCTATTGGTGGGCGTTCGGGAGTTTCGGCTGGTTCCTCTTCGGCTGGGGTGTGCTCGTCTACGCCCTGATCGCGCTCATGTACTGGGTCCTCTTGGAGGGCTTCACCGGCGCGACGGTGGGGAAGAAGGTCATGGGGCTCCGCGTCGTCGGAACGACCGGCCCGATGGACCCCGTGAAGGCCGCGATCCGCAACGTCTCCAAGTTCCACTGGCTCTTCCTGTTGCTCGACTGGGTCGTCGGCCTGGCAACGGAGGGGGACCCCCGCCAGAAGGCAACGGACCGTCTCGGAGGGACCACGGTCATCCGGACGGACCAGCACGCGTACGTTGAAGAGCAGTTCCGCCAGATGGCGACGCCCCCGCCCCATCCGCACGCCCCATCGTCCGCGTACCCAGGACCCCAGGCGTGGCCCGGACAGCAGGCTCCTCCGCCGGGCGCCACCTCGCCTCCACCAGTGGCAACGCAGCCAGCGACTCCCCAGTCTTGGCCCGGGCAGCCCGCGCAGCAAAAGAGTCAGTGGCCGCAGCATCAGTGGGATGAGCAGGGCCGCCTCGTGCAGTCCGCTCGGTTCTGCAGCGCGTGCGGCGGGCCCCTCGTGGCGCGCGGTGACGGCCGCATGGTGTGCAGCCGGTGCGGCTCCGTCTACTGAGGGGCTCGGCGGCGCTCAGGTGACAATCGCGTCGAGTCTCCCCGCCTTGATCGCGTTCCGGACCTCGAGCGCAATCCGCCTCCCCGTGCTCATCGTCCGCCGCCAGAGGGCGTTCCCGTACGGATGCCCGACGGACATGTGCACGTTCGTCCCTCCACCAATCCGCGGCGCTACGTCGTAGATGTACACGTCGAGGTCCTTGTCGATGCACGTCTGGAGCGTGAACGGGCCGATGATCCCGGGCCTGTGGTACTCGCGCGTCGCGCGGACGTACCTCTCCGCGATCTCGAAGACCTTCCCGAGTGAGGACTCGCGCAGGGTGGCGGAGTTGTGCCCGACGACGGTGTACTCCGGCGTCCGCTGCGTCGGCGGCAGGGACATCTGCTGGTCCGCGGGGAGGCGGACGTGGCCGTCGAGCGAGGTCTCGAACCGCCAGTCGATCCCGAGGAGCTCGAGGCGCTCGCCAACCTCCTGGAGCGGCGAGTAGAAGAAGTCGAAGTTGAACACGGGGCCTAGGACATATCGCTCGATCCGTGCCGCCGCAAGGTCCTTGACGGCGATGACCCCGTCCTTGAGAAGTCGCTCCGACTTCTCCCTGTATTCCTTGTACGAGGCGGCGGTGAAGAACCCGCGCTCGAGCTTCTTCGCCTTGTGCGGGAGTTTCACGATCGCAAGTCGATCGATGTCCTTCGGGTCCTCGATCTTCTCGGGGGTCGGCAGCTTCGCCTTGTCGAGGAGCCAGTAGTACGAGCGGCGCTCCGTCCTCTCCTCCGTGCGCAACAGGTTTCGGGAGCCGAACAGCGGGATGAGGAAGTCTTCCTCGATCGCGTCGACGCCGCAATAGCTCGTCAGCGATCGGTTGGGAACGAAGATTGCATTCTGGTCCCGGAGGTATCGAAGCGTCTTCTCGTACGTCGCGTGTGCGAACTTGTCGAGGACGATCGCATCGTCGACGACGCCCTTGAGGAGGCGACCGTCCTTCGCGCGCGTCGCCTTGAAGTACCTCGCGTAGGGCGCCTCGCGCCCGCGTTCGCAGACCACGAGCGTTCCGAAGCCCTCTTCGACCGCGCCGTCGCAGATGTCGAGCGCGCTGTGGGACCCGATCGTCGCGATGCGGACGTCGTCGAGGTCATAGTCCTCGAGGAGTTCGAGAATCCGCCCCCGGTCGATCGCGCGGCCACCCCCGGTTTGGCGGCGATGGGATGGGCTCTATAAAGGCTTGCGCCGCCAACATTGGCGCGGCGGATGATCGAAGGCCCGAGGTGTGATCCCGGATCAGGGTTCTCCGTCATCGCGCATCCGCGTACTTGTAGCAGGAAGGGGCCACGATAGGGAAGCAAGAGTGGACGAGCTCCCCCGTCCTTTGAGGCACGTGCAAATACCCACTCTGCGCATGCGCCTCCCATGAATATCCTTGGATCGCAGGGGCGGGAAGCCATCCTTTCTCAGCTCCGGCGCTGGGTTCGTCAGGCCCGTCGGTTCTCCGGCTGGCACTTCCCCGATATTCATGTTCGTGACTTGGAGCCCGGTCCCCCATGGGACTACATGCAGGTCGTTCGCACGCGCGCGTCGACATGCCGAGCGGTCCTCGACCTCGGCACTGGCGGCGGAGAACTCCTGGCCTCCCTACGTCCCGATCTGCCCGGGCGTGTTGTGGCGACGGAGGAATGGGCGGTCAACGCTCCGGTCGCCTTTCGGCGCCTATCGCGCCTGGGCATTTCCGTCGTCCGCGCAAAGAGCGCCCGACTCCCCTTCCAATCCGGATCGCTCGACCTCGTGATGGACCGCCACGAGGAGTTCGATCCCAAAGAGATCGACCGTGTCCTCGTCCCCGGCGGCTCGTTCGTGACGCAACAGGTCGGACCGCACGACTGGCGGGAACTCCGGCGGTTCTTTCCCCGCATGACCGACTTCGGTGATCTTCGATCCGGATATGTGAGATCGTTCCGCCAACTCGGGTTCCACGTCGAAAGCTTCGAACACGAACATCGAGTCGCGTACCCTTCCCTGGGGGAATTCGTGTTCATGCTCCTCGTCGCCCCTTGGACGATCCCGGAATTCGACGTTGAGCGGGACCTCGACGCGCTGCTCGCCTTCGAATCGGCGCAGGGGACGGAGGAAGGCCTCGTCGTGACGGAATGCCGATGTCTCCTCGTTGGGCGCAAGTCGTAAGGACGATGCGCGTCGCGTCGTTTGTTCCAGCGATGGACCTACTTGGTGAATCGGGTCTTGGCGGCTCCGGCCTCGAGGAACCGGGTCAGATCCCGGGCCTCTTCCTCCAGTCGCCTTCGCGTTTCCCTGCCGAAGGACGTGAACATCCTCACGGCCACGTCCAGGGAGCGAGGCTTGCGCTGGTAGGACCACGTTCCTTCGACGCGGCCATCCACCAGGACGACCGGGGCGAGCCACCCCTGGTCCTTGTACACGTCTTTGTAGTGGGCCCGGTCGACGAGGTGGTCTCGTCCTCGATGGCCTAGCAAGAACGCGTCAAAGCTGGGAAGGAGCCGCACGACTCCACCATCGCCGGTTGCGGCCTCTAGGTCGGGAAGGTCCTTTCGTAACAGAAAGGCCGCGCCGCCATCCCGTTCTACCTCGAGGAGTTCGTCCCCGAGTCGTCCGAGGATCGTGCGAAGTCGCCGAACATGGATTCCGGACCACGCCCGCATGTCGTGCACATCGGAAGGGCCGAACGACCGGAGGTACCGTCTGAGGAATGCCTCCTCGGCCTCCACTTCGCTCAGCCTCGACGGCGGATCGCGGAGCCATTGATCGGTCCTCGCGAACGTGATCTCCTGTCCGTCGCTTGGCCCGAAGCACACGAGGCCACGCACGACGCCGGGTCTCACGAGTTGCCACGTGGTGGCGGTCCCGACGGTCTTCCGTCCCCAGCCCCCGTCCGTCCAATCCTCCGCTTTCGTCCCGAGCCGCGTCCCCGGATGCTCCGAGAGCTGCCCCCGGGTAAGTGGCCCGTCCGCGAGGGCCTTGAGGATCATTGAGGTCGTCTCCTCTTCCTTAAGTCCGAGCCGGCGGATCCGCCGCTGTTCGTGGGCCAACCTCGTCGCCATGAGTCCGCCGAGGACGACGGGAAGTTCGCCCGACGGATGGAGGTGCAACGTCCCTCGCATCGACCACGTCTTGACGATCGTCCGCTTCTGCTCGATTGCCCGCTCGACGTCGGTGACGGTCAGCTGTCGGAGGCGGGCCCAAAGGGCGATTCGCGCCATCCCCATCACCTGGGCCTGGACGCCGCAGATGTCCCCGACGACGCTCTCGAGCCGCCCTCGCGATGCCCGGAGGTCGAGGTGGTGCCGCCGCAGTCGAAATGCGGCGACTTGGACGTCGGAGAAGGAGGGTCGGTCGATCCGGTCGGTCACGTCGCTTCGGCCGCCCGACACCGTATCCTCGGTCGTAAGCGTTTCGATGGAATAGTCTCTTGGGGTTGGCGAACTCCGGCGACGGCCGGAATCCTCCGAAGCCTCTGCGCGATTCCGTTGCCCATCCGGGACTATCTATAATCCTTCCCTGATTCCCGGGCCGATGCGCCGAATCTGGCGGTAGTGTTCATGGTTGGGACGCCGACCCTCGATTCGCTGAAGGAATTCTCATTCCGAACACGGGCCGCGAATCTCCGGGCGATGGCGGCGGGACCGGTGGACATCCTCGTCGTAGGCGGCGGGATCGTCGGCGCGTGGGTCGCCCTTACCGCCGCGCGCCGGGGGCTGAAGACGGCGCTCGTGGAGAAGGGCGACTTCGCGAGCGGGACCAGCGGGAAGACGTCGCGGCTCATCCATGGCGGCCTCCGCTATCTCCGGCAGTTTCGGTTCGGCCTCGTGAGGCAAGCCGCGCGGGAGCGCGACCGTCTACTGCGGATTGCGCCGACCCTCGTGAAACCCCTGACGTTCCTCATCCCCGTGTACCGCCATCGCGGCCCGGGGCGGTGGCAGCTCCGCATCGGCCTCTGGCTCTACGACGCGCTGTCGAAGGACAAGTCCCTCCCCAGACGGCGGTGGTTGTCGGCCCAGGCGGCGTTGGAGCGCGAGCCCCGGCTCGACCGCGAGGGGCTCGTGGCGGCGGCCCTGTACTCGGACGGGATGGCGAACGACGCCCGCCTCGTCTTGGCGGTGGCCCGCGCGGCCCACCAAGCCGCCGCACTCGTCGCCAACTACGCGCGGGTGTCGGAACTAATCCGAGAGGGAGGGACGGTCCGCGGTGCCCAGGTCGTGGACGAAGAGACTTCGGAGTCGTTCCAGGTCCGCGCGACGGTCGTTGTGAACGCGACGGGCGTGTGGGCACCGGATCTTCAAGGAGGGGCGAACCGCCTCTGCCTGCGCCCCACCAAGGGCGTTCACGCACTTGTGCCGCGGGACAAGCTCGGCCACGGCGACGCCATTGTCCTATTCGGTAGTGACGGCCGGCTGATGTTCGCAATCCCGTGGGGACGTTTCTCGCTCCTCGGGACCACGGACACGGACTACCGCGGGGACCGGGACGCGGTCGTCGCGGACCACGAGGACGTGGACTATCTGCTCCGTTCGGTCAACGCGTTCATCCCCCTCGCGCACCTCACGCGGGGAGACGTCGTGAGCGCGTTTGCGGGTCTCCGTCCCTTGCTGGACACCGGGGAGGCGGAGGAGTCCGCCATATCGCGGAGGCACGTGATCGTGGAGGATCCGGACGGCCTCGTCACCGTCGTCGGTGGCAAGCTCACGACGGCGCGCACGATGGCGGCGGAACTTCTGGAACGGATCGGCTCCCGCCTTCCGGGAACTGTCGAACGGACGAAGCCGGCGGACAGATTGCGAATCGAGGGCCCGGACGCGGGAGTCCCGAACGCAGGCCACGAAGACGTCTCGCGGATTGTCCGCGACGAGATGGCGCTACGCTTGGACGACGTCATGATTCGTCGGACGCGCGTCTTTTACGAGACCGCCGATCAGGGACTCAGTGCGATGGAGGACGTTGCGAACGCGTTGGCGGCGGAGATGGGCTGGGACGGGACGCGGCGCGCCGCCGAGGTGGCTCGGTACCGGGACCTGGTCGAGACGCACCGGCGATGGCGGGGTAAGGACGAGGCCTGAGCGGGCCTCATCGAAGGGCCGTCAATCACTCCATCACCCGCAGGGCCTCGGACGGTCGAATTCGCGCCGCGCGGATCACGGGGACGACCGATGCCAGAAGGACCGCCGCGTAGGTGACGAGAAAGATGAGTCCCAGCCGGTCCCATGGGATCGTGAGCTCAACTCCCGCGACCTCGGCCGATGCGAAGAGCTGCGCCGCGAACGCGATCCCCACGACGAGGCCGATCAGCACCCCCAGCGAGACCACGAGGAGCACTTCGATCAGCTGGGACTTCAGCACCAGAGATCGACGGAACCCCAGGGCACGTAGCACGCCGATCTCCCGCTTCCGCTCCACGACGTTCCGGGCGGTGATGATCGCGAGTCCGGCGATCCCGACGACGAGGCCGAGGGCGAGGAACGACTGGAAGAGGAGGAAGATCGTGTTGAAGGCCCCGAGGAAGAACTCGAGGCTCTCCCGGAGGTCCACGGTGTTCATCCCGACGGGACGCAGCTCCCGCTCGAGGTCGTGCGTCAACTCATGGAGGTCCGCCGGGACCCGCGACTTGAAGAGGAAGAACGTCGAGTTCACCGCACGCGAGTCACCCGGGAACGCAGACAGGAGGGCGCCGCGAGAGACGATGATCCCCTGGATGAAGAACGACTGGGTGATGCCGACAGCGGTCACGTTCCATGGCCCCGAAGTGCCATTGATCTGGACCGGTTCGCCGAGTCCGACCGCGCTGTTGCCGCCGCCGGGCGGGGCGAAGCCGCCCCCTCCGAGGACGGAGGAGGTAAGCACCGTCCCGGTCCCGTCCTCTACCGCTGCCCAGGCCGAGGCCCGGTCGTACCCCGGCGCGATCTCCGACAGGGCCGGCGTGTCCCCCGATGTAAACCCGGGGTCCGCCCCGAGTACGGTCACGGGCCCGCCGCCTGCCTGCCCGAACCCCACGCCCCCCTGGCTCAGGAGCCTGCCGCGGGCAAGGACCGGGGCTTTCATCGATCCGAACTGGACGAACCGCTCCACGCGGGTGTCCAACGAGGGTGCGGATGCGTTCGTGAGGGTGACGGGCGCGATGCTCGTCCCCAGGATGTCGTACCCCCCGCTCTGGTCGCGGAGCTGCTCGTCGATGTCGCTCGAGAAGATCCCGGTGAAGATGCTCAGGACGACGATCGTGAAGAGCACGAGCCCGAACATCGCCACGGTCGAGCCCGTCCGGAACCGGCGGTAGAGGGGATAGGCCGCGGAGACCTTGGCCGCGGGCCGGAGGGAACGCGAGGCGGCCATGAGGCGCGCTAGCCCCGCGGAGACGTAGTCGGAGTTGGCGATGACGATCAGGACGCCGGCGAAGACGATCACCACCCCCGCGCCGATGAAACCGGCAGCGAACGTCTCGATGCCTCCGTCGCCTGCCGGTTGACCCCCCAAGTTCCAGAGGACCACAACGAGCGCGACCAGGGCGCCCGCGGTGTAGGCCGCACGGGAGGGGACACGGCGGCTGAGGGGGACGGAGAAGGCGATGACCGCGACCGCCAACAGGAGGGACATGATCGACGGATTTCCTCGGGACGCGATCGCCGCGAGCAGGGTCAGGACCCCGACGGCGGCACCCGCGTACGCGAACCGACGCGAGGCGTGCTCGGTCACGTGCTCCGGGAGGTCGCGCACGGCGGCGATGATGTTGAAGCGCGAGAGCCGGTACGCCGCGAAACAGATCGTGGCCAGGGTGAGCAGAACCCCGACCGCAAACGCATCGATCATGCTCCCGGGTGCGATCACGATCGGCAGGTTGGCCCCGAGCGCCCCGAACACGGAATTGAGCGTGCCGATCAGGAGGGCCCCGATCGCGATTCCCACGAGGGTCCCGACGGCTGCCGCCGCGACTGCATAGGTGAGACCCTCAAAGACGAACAGCTGCACCAGGGTGGACCGTCGCATGCCCATTGCCCGCCCCATGCCGAGCTCCACCTTGCGCTCCTCCGCGAGCATCGTGAAGATGTTGACGATCAGGACGACCCCGGCGATGATCGAGAAGCTGCCCATGATCGTGAGGAAGATGCGGATCCCCTCGGAAGCCTGCTGGGCCTGTTCGAGCGAGTCCGCCTTGGCCTCTCGCACCGTCAGGCGTGCTCCAGCGGGCCCGAGGCCCGCGAGGTCCGAGCGAGCGGATTCCGCCAGCGGGCCGCTCGAACGCGCGCCCGCTTCGCGGTCGCCGGGGGCGGAGAAGCGAACCACGGAGATTGTTGCCGGGAGGCCGAGGTGCGCTTGGAGTTCGCGGAGGCGCAAGAACACGGTCGCGGTGGAACCGTAGCCGCCCTTGCCCGAATCCTCGACGATCGCGGCGACGCGGACGGAGGCGATCGCGGGTTGGGGAGACCCCGGATTGAGGAGAAGAAGGTTCAGCCGGTCGCCCTCGCTCGCGTCGAGCGCGTCCGCCGCGCGGGAGTTCAGGTAGACCAGGGTCGCGTTGAGTTCGTCGCCCCATAGGTCCCCTGCCCGACCCCGAGGGTCGAACGGTCCGAACCCTCGGTCGAGCGCCGGATCGAAGCCTTGCACCGCGACGAACGGCTCTGCCTGCCCGCTGTCCGCATCATCGACCGCCGCAAACGTGGTGAGGAGGGGAGCGGCCGCGTCGGCGAGGTCCATGAGCGGCGCCGAGGCGAGGAGGGCATCGGAGACGCTCTGGTTGAACACCAGACCATCCGCATCCCGGACCTCCACGTCGACCAGGTCGTAACTCTCGTACGTGCCGCGGACGATTGTGAAGGCGACCGAGTCGCCGAGGACCGCGGCGGCGGAGAGGATCGAGGAGCCGATGAGGAGTCCCGCCACGACGAGGACGGAGGTCGACTTGTGGCGGACGAAGTTCCGTGCGCCGATGCGGAAGAGGACCTTCCGACGGGTGGCGAACGCGGCGAGCACGAGGAGGACGATGAGCAGGATGAGGAGCGCGGGGGTCAGTGCGATCTCTGCCAAGACGACCCCTCCCTTACGCGGCGGGCCCGGCGGCGAGTTCTCCGGTTTCCTCCGCCAACATGACCCCGGAGTCCATGCGGAGGATCCTGTGCGACCGCTTCCCAACGTTCGGGTCGTGGGTGACCATGACGACGGTCTGCCCGGTTCGCGAGTTCACCTGCAGGAGGAGCTCGATCACCTTCAGCGCGGTCTGCGTGTCGAGGTTCCCCGTCGGCTCGTCCGCCCAGAGGATTGCGGGGGAGTTCACGATCGACCGCGCGATCGCGACGCGCTGCTGCTCCCCGCCGCTCAGCTCGGCCGGGCGGTGGCTCTCGCGGCCCTCCAGCCCCATGACCTTGAGCGACTCGTGCGCCCGCTTGCGCGACTCCGCGCGGCTGTTCCCGGTGAGCAGAAGGGGCAGCTCGACGTTCTCGACGGCGGTGAGGACGGGCATGAGGTTGTAATTCTGGAAGACGAACCCCATCCGGAGGGCGCGGAAGTCGGAGCGCTGGTTGTCGTTCATCCGCGCGATCTCCTTCCCTTCGATCCGGACGCTACCCGTCGAGACGTCATCCAAACCGGAAAGGCAGTTGAGCAGCGTGGTCTTCCCGCAACCTGAGGGCCCCATCACCGCCACGACCTCGCCACGGTGTACGCGCAGGTCGACCCCGCGAAGCGCCTCGACGGCGATCTTGCCCGTCTTGTAGGTCTTCCGCACTTCCTGGCATTCGATGACGACGTCGTCCCCCGGTGAGGTTCCACTTTCCTTCGCTGCAATCATTTTCGACCACCTCTGGTGGGCTTCTTCTTGGGAGCGGAAGGCGGAAGGGATACGCGTGCGCTCGCATCGGCGCTTTCGGCGCCTCGGATGCGCGAGGCGATCTCGTTCAGCAGGCGGCTGGCCTCGGTCTTCTTCTCCTCGTTAATCCCCGAAGAAGCAGATCGGACGTGCTCGAGGAGGCGGCCCTCGATCCTTGCGAGGAGCTTCGAGCCGCGCGAGGTCACCACGAGTCGGACCACGCGACGGTCCTCGGACGATCGCTCGCGCCGCACGAGTCCACGCTCCTCGACGTTGTTCAGGAGATGGGTGACCGTGGACATCCGCACGCCGAGCTGGTCCGCGATCGACCCGACGGTCGGCCGGGGCATCTTCTCGATGAAGAAGAGGAGGAAGAACTGCCCGTTCGTGACGCCGACCTCGTCGAACATCGGATGGACGACCTCGGCCATCGCTCGATGGAACGTCTGGACCGCGGCGAAGAGCTCCGCGTCCGCATCGCGCGTCTGCGGCATTGTCCTGCGGAAGTTGTTGTTGTTCATTAATGTTTCTGATTTAGCAACAATTGCACGCTCTCAAGCTTCCAGCCGCCACCTTGCCCGGCGGAACCGATGCGGGGCATTGGGCATCGAGCGGAACGATTCATCACCCTTCCTCGTTGCCTGGGGAATCGTATCGGCATCTCTCGAAGGGAGGAATAGCCCCGGGCAGATTCGAACTGCCGCCACAAGGTCTCTCCTCTCGCCGTCGGGTACGGTGGATCCAGAGCCTCGTATCCTTGACCGCTAGACCACGGGGCTGCGGGAAGGCCTAGTCGAACCCCGCTCTTTACCGTTTCGGATTCTCGAGCAATCAGGGCGCTAGAGAGGGCGGGGCGCTCTGGGCGACCCGAGCGGCGTGCGCCATCACGGCGATCTTCGTCTTGCGAAGGGTTCGGGACCTCGGATCCACGTGCAGCCTAAGCTCCTCCAGTGTCAGTGCGCCCAACACGGACAGGCTCCGGTTCTCGCCGAAGAGGACCCAGGTGGGCGTCTCGTACTGCCTGTAGCGGACGTACGCTTGGCCGAGACCCCGCTCCAGGAGGCGCCCGTCGCCCAGTCGCACCCGCTCCGTCTCCGAAGGGACGATGCCGAGCTCCATGAGGAGAGTCCTCGGAAGCATCGTGTAGGTCGCCCCGGTATCCACAAGCACGCGAACCGTGCGCGCCGGGGTCGACGCGTCCTTTGCGATGCGAATTCGAACGTACGTGAGGCCCATGCCCCCGGGTGGGTGCCCCTCCGTTCATCAGGGTTCGTGATACATGTACTTGGCGATGGCGTGCGGCCGACTGACACCCGCGTTACTTCTCGCCAATTCCGGACCATATCCGGCCGGACGCGTTCAAAACCCCTACTACGCCCCTCCCGCCTTCCCTCGCGCTCCCCCTCCGCGAGAGGCCGTCGACGGCCACCCGGACTTGTCGAGAGACGGAAGCTGTACCCGGTGTGTGAGCTACGCTAGTTCGCTCCGACACGCTCGACGCGCCCGTTTGCCTCCGCCCACCGGAGCAACCGCAGGAACGCCTGCGTCTCCGCGCCGCTCAGCGTGATCACGTCCCCGCCGTGGTACGACGCACCCGTCTCCCAATCCTTGACGACGCGCAGCACGCGGTACCGCGGCTTCTCCTTCGTCGCCATGAAGTCCGCCATCTTCGCCGCCGCCCACGAGTCCTTGAACGTCCCCTGGAACACGGCCAGCCGCTGGTGCGCGATCACCGCCGTCCTTGTGCACACCTCGTTCAGGAAGCTCCGGTTGTGGCTCACGACGAGGATCATGCCCGGGTACGTCTGGAGTGCCGCCGCCACGATCTCCTGGCTCTCGATGTCCAAGTGGTTTGTCGGCTCGTCCAGCACGAGGAGGTCGTACTCGTACGCGATGAACTTCGCTAGGGCGAGGCGCGCCCGCTCGCCGCCGCTGAGGGTCCCGACCTTCGAGTGGGCCGTGTCGCCCTTGAACCAGAATCGCCCGAGGAGGCCGCGGGCCCACGCCTCCGGCGGCGGTGGGTGGCGAATGGACCGCACCTCCTCGAGGAGCGTGTTGTCGAAATCCAACTCCTCCGCCTCCTGCGCGAAGTAGCCGACGCTCAGCGCCCGGCCCCGGTGCACCGTGCCCGCGTCCGGCTCCTGGCGGCCGATCACGATCTCCAGGAACGTCGTCTTCCCGCATCCGTTCGGCCCGACGAGGCCGACGCGGTCGCCCTTCCCGAGCTCGATGTCCGCGTCCGCGAACAGGAGGCGTCCGCCGTGGGACTTCGCGACGCCCGCGACCCAGACGACGCCCTGCCCACCCTTCCCCGCCTTGAAGGCGAGGCGGAACGCCTTCGCCGCGCTCGGGCCCACCTCGGGCGTCTCCCGTTGCATCTTCTCCAAGCGGAGCTTTCGAGAGAGGACCTGCTCGTACACCTTCCGGGACTTGAATTCCTCGATGATCGCCAGCTGTCTCTTCACCTCATCGAAATGCCTCTTGCGCTGCGCCTCCCGCGCGCGCTGAATCGCATCGCGTTGCACTCGGTAGTCCGAGTAGTTGCCGTCGTACGCGTGGATCCGGAACCGGTCGACCTCGAGCACTCGGTGAGCGATCGCGTCGAGCAGGAACTTGTCGTGAGAGGCGAGGAGGACGGCGGCGTCGATGCCCAGGAGGTACTCCTCGATCCACTCAATCGTGTCGATGTCCATGTGGTTCGTCGGCTCGTCGAGCAGGAGGACGTCCTTCTCCTTTGCATTCGCGAGGGCGCGTGCGGTCAGGACTTTCGACTTCTCACCGCCGGACAGGGAGTCGAACCGCTGGTC
>DATEUK010000008.1:0-9789 GCA_035283165.1 Thermoplasmata archaeon | reverse complement strand
TACGAGGATATCTTGGATCGAGCGGACGAGCTCGCCGCGAAAAGCGCCGTCGCCGTCCCGCACGGATCCTTCGTCGAGTACATGGGCGCGAAGAACTTCCTCAAGCTCCGCCTCCCGACGTTCGGGAACCGCAAGGTGCTCCAGTGGGAGTCAGACCGGGAGAGGCAGCGGCAGTGGCTCCTCGCCGCGGGCGTGGACATGCCGCGCCGGTTCGGTCGCCCGTCGGAGATCGACCGGCCCGTGTTCGTGAAATACCACGGGGCGAAGGGCGGGAAGGGCGCGTTCATCGCGAAGACGGAGGCGGAGTTTCGGGAGGCGATCAGGCCAGGGCAGAAGTACACGATCCAGGAGTACGTGGTCGGGACCCGGTACTACATCCATTACTTCTACTCCCCGCTCGTCGAGGACGGGTACCGGCTGAGCCGCGGGTCCCTAGAGATGCTCGGAATCGACCGGCGCGACGAGGCGAACATCGACGAGATGTACAAGCTCGGGGCGCAGGATGCGCTGCGGGAGTACGGACTGTACCCGACGTTCGTGGTCACGGGGAATTTCCCCGTCGTGCTCCGGGAGTCGCTGCTCCCCAAGGCGTTCGAGATGGGGGAGCGGGTCGTCGAGGAGTCGATCGGCTTGTTCGGGGGCATGATCGGGCCCTTCTGCCTCGAGACGATTGTGACGGACGGACTCCAGTTCAAGGTATTCGAGATCAGCACTCGGATTGTAGCGGGGACGAACCTGTTCATCGCGGGTTCCCCCTATTCGGACCTCGTGGAGCCCGGGATGAGCACGGGCCGGCGGATCGCGCGGGAGCTCCGCTTCGCGCAGAAGCAGGGCCGCCTCACCGACGTCCTCTCGTAGGCGGTGCCCTCGTCCCCGAACTGAAAATCGCGCGCAAACCATTTTATCCGGGGGCCGGGCTCGCACACCCGTGGCGGACACGACCACGTGGGTCATCGCCGCGATGCTCTTGACGCTCGCCGGCGTCGGTCTGCTCGAGCTTCGGTACCTCCGGAGGCGGCGCACCCGCCGCGAATCCGAAGTGGAAGGCCCGGACAAGGCGCATAACGCGCTCATCACGACGAAAGCGATCCGGGACGCCCTCGCGCGCGGAGGCGTGCGGAGCCCGGAGGCCGAGGGCCTCATCCAGGAAGCGGACGACTCCTACCGCCAGCGGCACTTCCGGGTGGCCGTTGAACTTTCGGGGAAGGCGAAGTCCGTCCTCCGCGCGGTCAAGTTGCGACACCAGCAGCAGGGCGACATCGCGAAGCTCGACGAGATCCCCGCCGCGAAGGAGGCCGCGGGCGCAGAGATCACCGACAAGGAGCGTCTGATGAAGGAACTCCCGCCGAACTACGCGCAGTCGAAGTTCTCGATGGGCGTCGCCCGCGCCGACATCGACGCCGCCAAAGCGCGTGGCGTGGCCACGGCAGACGCCGAACGGTTTCTCGCGGACGCCCAGGTGTCCTTCGAGGCGCAGGACTTCGACATTGCGCTCAAGCACGCGGTTCGGGCTCGAAGGTCCCTCGAGAACAACGGGACCGAGGCCGGTCCGCCCGCGGCTCAGCCCGCTGCCCCGACATCGCGGACATGTGCAAGCTGCGGGGCGTCGCTGACGGCGGACGATGCGTTCTGCCGGAAGTGCGGGACCAAGGCGGGGGGCCCGCGGACGTGTCCCTCCTGCGGCGCCGAGGTCCCGGGCGACGATGCGTTCTGCCGGAAGTGCGGGACGAAGATCCTAGCGGTTTTGTAACCTTTGCGGGTGTTGGCAGTGCGCCACCTCCGCCAGGGACTCCGGAGGCATCGCGAATGAGGAGTCGGGGCACTTGGCCCCGCACGAGGCGTTTCTCCAAGGAAGTCATTCTGGGATACGACAAGAACCGCTAGTAGCGAAGCCTTAAGTCCGACCCGGGGAATCCT
Organism: Thermoplasmata archaeon; assembly: GCA_035283165.1. GTDB lineage: Archaea > Thermoplasmatota > Thermoplasmata > RBG-16-68-12 > EA-27 > EA-27. Next base: position 7,872 of record DATEUK010000008.1, on the reverse strand, counting down.
TCCGGCCTATGGTCGCGCCGAACCGCGATATCGACGATGCTCTGTCCATGCTGTACGGGGCGGACTCCGTCGCGGCGATCATCACGCTGAAGGTGGACACGAAAGAGGCGGACCGGATTGCCGTCCAGGTCGCGAAGTTCGACGCCGTCCAAGACGTGTTCCTCGTAACGGGGGACACGGACATCGTCGCGAAGGCCCGGTTCGCGAACTACAAGGGGCTGAAAGACTTCGTGATGAAGTCCCTCGGGCCGATCACGGGCGTGAAGGACACGAAAACCTTAATGGTCGTCACCACGTACAAGGAGAGCGGGGCGGCGAAGGAGACCGGTTGAGGGGAGTGAGTCGGAGGCGGCATCATGGACATCGACGGCAAGCTCAAACAAGTCATGGATGTCCTCGACCAGTTGGCGGAGGACACCTCCGTCCCGAGGAACATTCGCAGGGGCGCGACGGACGCTAAGGCGCGGCTCGTGAAGAAGGAGGACGCGCTCGACGTGCGCGTCGCGGGCGCCGTGAACCTGCTCGATGAGCTCGCCAACGACCCGAACATCCCGCTCCATGGGCGCACGCAGATCTGGAACATCATCTCCCAGCTGGAGACGGTGAAGACGGCGTAGGGCGCAACGGTTAAGTCGCCCACACTTCTCCCCAGAAGCGCGCGGATGTAGTCTAATGGTAGGACAGGAGCTTCCCAAGCTCCTAACGCGGGTTCGATTCCCGCCATCCGCATGGGGGCGCTACGCGGTCTGACCCGCCTTCTCGGGCACCATCTTCAGGTCGACGACCCACACTGTGCGGCATCCCGGGCAGTGGATGCGCTTCTTCAGACCGTCCTTCGTCTCCACGACGCGGAACGTGAAGAACAGCGGGTTTCCGCAATTCGGGCAGACGTAGTTCAGGCCGCCCGTCCCCATGGGGGACGCAACGCGGCCGCCTACATGTCCCTTTGCGCCGCGGGACTTGCACGCCGGCGGACCCAGGGAACCTTTATTTCGCGCCCGTCTTGTCCCGCGGCCGTGGAAGTCGAACCTTTCGTCGTCCCCCCGCTCGAGAACAACGTCTACCTCGTGTATGACGCGGACGCGAAGGAGGCGGTGCTCGTCGACACGTCTCTCTCCGCCGCCACGGTGCTCCCACGAATCCTGGAGCTCGGGCTCAAGCTCAAGTTCATCCTGAACACGCATGGGCACCACGACCACGTGGCGGACAACGCGCCAATCGCGACGGAAATGGGGGCGAAGATTGGCATCCACGAGGCCGACGCACACCGCCTCGCCAGAGTGGCGAAGGAGACCCGGCCGTACATGCCGACGCCACCGCCGCCGTCGAAGGCGGACATCCTCCTCAAGGAGAACACGGTCGTGAAGGTCGGGGCCTCCGAACTCCGGGTGATGCACACCCCGGGACACACCGAGGGCTCCGTGTGCTTTCACGCGCCCGAGCTCGGGTGCGTCTTCACCGGCGACACGCTCCTGTCGGGCACGTTCGGCGACGCGAATGGGCCGGGCGGCAGCCCCGCGATGCTGTGGCGGTCCCTGCGCCGCCTGTACGACATGCCGCCGGAGACCCGGGCGTTCCCGGGGCACGGGCTGCCCACCCGAATCGGCGACGAGGCGTGGATCGCGAACCTCCGGTATGCCGCCCCGCACTAGCGAGGGCGTCCTCCATGGGGATTCCCGGCGTCCCCACGCATCCGTTATATAGAGCCCGTCGATAGGCGACGACGCATTGAGCGAGACGTGGCACGCCCTCCGGGCGGAGGAGGCGCTCGACCGCCTGGACGCGAGCCCGCTCGGACTCGAACCCGAGGAGGCGCGGCGTCGTCTCGCGCGGTACGGCCCGAACGAGCTCGTCCAGCTCCGCCGAATCTCGCCCCTCCGCATCCTCCTGGGACAGTTCGTCGAGCCGCTCGTCGTCGTCCTCATCATCGCCGCGATCGTCAGCGCCGTGATCGGGGGGCTCCGGGGAACGGTCGAGGAGTGGTACGACGCGATCGTGATCTTCGTGATCGTCGTCTTCAACGCGACGTTCGGCTTCTTCCAGGAGTACCGTGCGGAGAAGGCGATCCAGGCGCTCAAGGCGCTCGCGGCGCCGCAGGCCCAGGTCGTTCGCGAGGGGCAGATCTCCCTCATCCCGTCCCGGAACCTCGTCCCCGGTGACGTCGTCGTCATCGACGCCGGGGCGAAGGTGCCCGCGGACGTGCGCCTTTTCGAGGTCGCAAGCCTGCGGGTGAACGAGGCCCCCCTCACGGGGGAGAGCGTCGCGGTGGGGAAACGGACGGACCCCGTGCCCGCGTCGACGGTCCTCCCGGACCGGAGGAACATGTGCTACGCGGGGTGCGTCGTCGAAGCCGGGCGCGCACGCGCCGTGGTCGTCGCGACGGGCATGCAGACGGAGCTCGGGAAGATCGCGGGGCTCGTGCAGGAACAGGAGGTCGAAGAGACGCCGCTCCAGCGGCAGCTCGCCCGCCTCGGCAAGCAGCTCGGCGCGGTCATCCTCGGCATCGTGGGGGTCATCTTCCTCATCGAGATCTTGCGCAGCAGGGGGGACATCGTGGAGATCTTCTTGACGTCCGTGTCCTTGGCGGTCGCCGCGATTCCCGAGAGCCTCCCTGCGGTCGTGACGATCACCCTCGCCCTCGGCCTCCAGCGGATGGCGACGCGGAAGGCCCTGATTCGTCGGCTGCCCGCCGTGGAGTCGCTTGGCGCAGCGACCGTCATATGTTCCGACAAGACCGGCACGTTGACCCTCGGGGCGATGAACGTCCGGACCGTGCACGTCGACGGGAAGCACCTGGTCGTCGAGGGGGAGGGCTTCTCGCCAGAGGGGCGCATCCTGCTCGACGGCGATCGGGTGGACACCGCCTCCCGACCGTCGCTGGACCGCTTGCTCCGCGCGGCGGCGCTGAACAACGATGCGTCCCTGCACAAAGGCGACGCGGGTTGGAAGGTGCGGGGGGACGGGACGGAGGGAGCGCTCCTCGCCCTCGCGCACCGCGGGGGCGTCGACAAGCTGGCGGCCGAGCGCGACTCGCCTCGAATCGCCGAGATCCCGTTCACGTCCGAGCGCAAGATGATGACGACGATCCACGCCTCCCTGGGGGTCGAGGCCGTCGAGCGGCTTCGAACGATGTCGGACTCCGAGCGGGCGGAATTCATTGGGGGACTGCCCGACCGGATCGCGTTCGTCAAGGGGGCGCCGGAGCGGGTCCTCGAGCAATGCACCCGAATCCTTGCTGAGGGGAAGATCCGCCGCCTGGCCCCGCCGGAGCGGGACGAGCTCATCGAGGAGAACCAGGACATGGCGCTCCGTGGGCTTCGCGTGCTCGCGTTCGCGTACCGGGAGCTTCCGCCCGGGATGCGCAACCTCTCCGAGAATTCCGTGGAATCGGAACTCACGTTTCTCGGGTTGGTGGGCATGATGGACGCGCCGCGCGCCGACGCGATCCGGGCGATCGACGAGTGCCGCCACGCGGGAATCGACGTCGTCATGATCACCGGGGACCAGAAGCTCACGGCGGTCGCCGTCGCACGGGAGATGAAAATCCTCGGGGCGGACGATGCGGCGCTCACCGGCGAGGAACTTGAGGCCATGGACCCCGCGAAGTTTCACGAAAGTGTGGAGCGAGTCCGCGTGTACGCGCGCGTGAACCCAGAGCACAAGCTGCGGATCGTGGAGGCATTCCGCAAGAAGGGGCACGTCGTCGCGATGACCGGCGATGGGGTCAACGACGCCCCCGCGCTGAAACGGGCTGACCTGGGCATCGCGATGGGAATCACCGGGACGGACGTCGCGAAGGAGGCGTCGGACATGGTCCTCACGGACGACAACTTCGCGTCCATCGTGCGCGCCGTCGAGGAGGGGCGCGTCGTGTATGACAACATCCGGAAGTTCGTGCGGTACATGCTCAGCACGAACGGCGGCGAGGTCCTGATCATCTTCGTCGCCGCCCTGCTCGGCTGGCCGATCCCCCTCATCCCGATCCAAATCCTGTGGGTGAACCTGATCACGGACGGGTTCCCCGCGCTCGCGCTCGGGGTGGAACCGCAGGAGGAGGGCGTGATGTCGCGCAAGCCCCGGCCGCGGAAGGAATCGATTCTCTCCGGAGGGATGGCGTTCCACATCCTGTGGGTCGGCGTCCTGATGGTCGTGGGTACCCTCGGCCTGTACGCGAAGTACATGCCGCGAGACCTCTCGCCGGACGACCACGCGCGGACGATCGCGTTCCTGACGATCTCTCTGTTCCAGGTGTTCCACGTCCTCGCGATCCGCGTGTGGAACTCATCCGTCTTCACCGCCGGGTTCTTCCGAAACCGGTTCCTCATCGCCGCGGTCCTCCTGACCGTCGCGCTACAGTTCATCGTCATCTACGCCCCGCCGCTCGCGGCGGTGTTCAAGACGACCCCGCTCCCGCTCGATGAGGTCCTCCTCTGCGCAGCCGTCGCAAGTTCCGTGTTCTTCCTTGTGGAAATCGAGAAGGCCTTTCGGCGTCGTCGCCTCGCTGCCAAGTCGGGGGCCTCGAGAAGCGGCGCGGCCCCCGGGGCGGGCGCTTGATCGAGATCGATGGCTCCACCGGCGAGGGAGGCGGACAGCTGCTCCGGAACGCCGCGGCGTTGGCGGCGGTGACGGGGAACTCCGTGCGGGTCACGAACATTCGTGCGGGGAGGCCGAATCCGGGGCTGGCGGCTCAGCACGTAACGGGTCTGCACGCGATCGCCGCGGTAGCGAACGCGGACATCGAGGGCCTTGAAATCGGCTCCCGCAAGGTCACCGTGAAGCCCGGCACGTCTTCCGGCGGGAAGTTCCGCTTTGATGTGGGCACGGCAGGGAGTGTCACCCTCGTCCTCCAGGCGTGCCTTCCGCCTGCCCTTCGGGCCCCGAATCCGACGGAACTCACCGTGATCGGGGGGACCGACGTGAAGTGGTCGCCCCCCCTTGACTACGTTCGGTTCGTCTTCCTCCCGCTGTTGGAGCGGATGGGCGGGCACGTGGAGTTGGACGCGATCCGGCGGGGATACTATCCGCGCGGCGGCGGCGAGGTCCGCGTCAGGGTCGAACCTGCGCCGGATTTTCGCCCCTTGACCGTGGACCCACCCGGCCCGCTCCACGGCATTCGGGGGATCGCCCACGCGGCCAATCTGCCGGAGCGCGTGCCTCAGCGAATGATGCATGCCGCCGCGAGCCAGTTCGTCGGGGTTGCGGATGCGAAGATCGAGAGCCGGATCGTGCCGCCAGATCAGGCCGTGGGACCCGGAGGGGCCATCGTCCTGTGGACGGAACACGAGAACACGGTCCTCGGGGCCTCGGCGCTCGCAGAGAGGGGAACGCCTGCGGAACGGCTGGGGGAGTCCGCCGCGAACGAACTCCTCGCGGACCTGAGAGCACACGCGTCTCTCGACGTTCATGCGTCGGATCAAGTCCTGATCTATGGCGCGCTTGCGAGCGGGGAGTCCCGATTCAGCGCACGAGAGGTGACAGAACATGCGCGCACGACCATGTGGCTCCTCCATGCGTTCGTTGGCGCGAACTTCGAGACGGTCCAGGCCGGCGGGCGCGTCCAGTTCCGGATAGTTCCTTGAAGCCGGCCGGGCGTGGGCCGTGAGCATCCTGACAATGCTATCCGTACATCGACGGGCGTTCCTTGACCGGGGGCTTCTTGAGGCCCTCCGTCTGCTGGTGGATCGACTTGAGCTGCATCTCGATGCGCTCCGCTTCCTCGTAGAGCGGCTTCGCGTCGAGCTCCGTGCGGTGCAGCAGCTTGTCGATCGTCTCGATGACCCGCGCGGCGGCGCGCGCGTCCGGATAGTCCGGGTGGGCCTCGGAGAGGAGCGTGATCACGTCGAAGTCCCGCTTCCGCCCCTCGTTGAGCAGCACGCCCGCCACGCCCGTAATCACGCCCTCCTCGAAGATCGCGACCGAGTTCTTCTTCAGGATCTCGTTCGCACGGTCCGTGCTCCCGATCCCGTACACCTCGACGTCGCGCGTCTCGCCGCCTTCCTTGTCGACGATCAGGCCCTCCGGGCACACGAGTTGCGTGCACTTCTGGTCCTGTGCCCAGTCGAGGACCGCGGACGCAATGCCCTTGATCAGGTTCGGCGGCGGCTGGAACTCGGAGATGAACACGACAAGCTGATCGGAGTCCACACCATCCGGATTCGCTTTCGAGCCCGCGTAGATCCGCACGGGATTCATCGGCTTCCCGTCCCGCACGAGCGCGACCGTGGGGAAGAACGGGGAGTCCATGATCCCAATCTGGACGAGCCCGAGGGCATTGATCAGGTAGTTCGCGACAATCGAGGACACGAGGCCGACGGAGGGGAAGCCGTCGATTACCGTAGCCCCACGCAGGTCCATGCGCCGAAGTTCGTAAATCTGGATGCCGTCCGCCATCGGCGGGCCGCCAACTTGCGGTGCGCTTTTAAAGCTATCCGTGGGAGTGACAGAATTGATTTCGAATCAGGTCAGCGGGCCTTCGGGCGCTCGATTTCGTAGCTCGTCGTGACGTCCACGCCCGCGCGTTTCAGCATGATCGACACGGAGCAGTACTTCGCCTGCGACAACTCGATCGCGCGCTTCACATGCCTGTCCTGGAGGTCCCCGCGCACGATGTACTTCAGCCGCACGCGGGTCAGCACCGCGGGCGGTCCCTTCGCACGTTCCGATTCGACCTCGACGCGGAAGGCAAGGATCGCTTCGCGTTGCTTCTTCAGGATGTCCACAACGTCGCTCATCGTGCACCCGCCGGCACCGAGCACGACCATCTCCATTGGGCCGGGACCAACGCGAGGCTCCCCCTCTGAGGGAACGTGGATCGGGACGATCGCTCCCGAGTACCCCGTCGCGCGGAACAGTTCCGGCGTCACCATCTCGATCGTCGACTTGCGGACCGTCATGCGGGCCCATCCCCGCGCCGGTAGATGAACCTCCTCCCGCAACTCTATGTAGAAGTCTCACCTGCCCGGGCCGTGGCCCGGCCGCACGTGATCGTGAACTTCGCGATGTCCGTGGATGGGAAGATCGCGCTCCCGACGCGGAAGCAGACGCAAATCAGCGATGAGGACGATCTACGCCGCGTCCATCAGCTCCGGGCCACGTGCGACGCCGTGCTCGTCGGCGTGGGAACGATCCTCGCGGACAACCCGAAGCTCACCGTGAAGCCGGAGCATGCCTCCGGGCGGAACCCGTTGCGCGTCGTGCTCGACAGCGAGGGCAGGACGCCGGAGGACGCAGAGGTTCTGAGCCGAGCGGCGCCCACGTTGATCGTCACGAACACGGAGTGCGCGAAGACGTTCCCGAACGCGGAGGTCGCCCGCCTCGGGAAGGACGCCGTAGACATCCCCGCACTCCTCGATTATCTCGGCGAGAACGGCGTCCAGCGGCTCCTCGTCGAAGGCGGCGAAGAGGTCATCTGGTCGTTCCTGCACGGGCGGCTCGCGGACGAGTTGAAGGTGTTCGTCGGGAGCATGGTGATCGGCGGGCGGGCGTCCCCCACGGCGGCGGGAGGGGCGGGCGCTCAGACCTTGGAGGAGATCGCGCCCCTCCGGCTGGAGCACGCGAAGCCCCTCGGCTCCGGCGTCCTCCTCGAGTACGCGGTGGTGCGGTGACGCGGGCCGACGATTGGGTCGTCCAACCCGAGCGATTCGTCCGCTACCTCCGAGAAGTCCACGGGCTCTCAGCAGCCGAAACGCGACTTCCACCCAGAGGGATTCTCGTGTTCGGCAGCCAGGACCTGCGCATGTTCGCCCGGAACCTGCGTGCACGAATCCTCCGGTGGAACGAGTGGTACGCCCGCGGGAGCGCAGGGAGGACCCGGATCGCGGTCTTGCGAACGACGATCGGCGCATCGGCAGCGGTCGTGAGCTTCGAGGAGGC
>DATEUK010000007.1:0-58296 GCA_035283165.1 Thermoplasmata archaeon | reverse complement strand
TGAAGGGAGACGTGACGACGCTCAGCGAGGCGCTCGCGACGAACCTGCCCCTCCGGGAGCCGGAAATCGTGGACATCCTCCTTCCGGAGCTGGAGGACGAGGTGCTCGACGTGAACATGGTCCAACGGATGACGGACTCCGGGCGGCGCGTGAACTTCGCGATCACCGTCGTGGTCGGGAACGCGGACGGGTTCGTGGGCCTCGGGCGGGCGCGCGGCACGGAGGTGGGTCCGGCGATTCGGAGGGCAATCGACGCGGCCAAGGTGAAGATCCTCCAGGTCAAGCGCGGGTGCGGGTCTTGGGAGTGTGGGTGCTACCGGGCGCACACGTTCCCCGTGAAGGTCACCGGCGTCAGCGGCTCCGTCCGCGTGACCCTGAAGCCGGCGCCGCAGGGCGTCGGCCTCGCGGTGGGCGACGTCGCGAAATCGGTCCTCCGCCTCGCGGGGATCCGAGACGCATGGGGCTTCACGCAGGGCCACACGAAGACGACCGTGAACTACGCGCTCGCGACGTTCGACGCGCTCCGACGGACGGCCCGGATGAAAGTGACGTCCAGCCAGGAATCCAAGCTCAAGATCCACACCGGGGCGGAGAAGGTGTACGTGCGCGGGGGGGCACCGCCGCCCCCGGGAGCCGAGAACCCGCCCGACGCCGATGAACCCCCGCCGGAGGCGGCGTCATGACGTACGCGGTTGTGCGGATCCGGGGGCACGTGAACGTCCGCGGCGGGATCCGGGACACGCTCGGCTACCTGCGGCTCCATCGCGTGAACCACTGCGTGTTGCTCCCGAAGAACCCGACCGTAGACGGGATGCTCCGGCGGGCGAAGGACTATCTCACGTGGGGCGAGGTCGACCCGACGATGGCGGCGATGCTGCTCGTCCGGCGCGCCCGCCTCCCGGGGCGCCGGTCCATCGACGATGCCTACGTGAAGGCGAATTCCAAGTACCCGAGCATCAACTCCCTCGCGAAGGCGATCGCCGCGGGACAGGCGACCCTGAGGGACGTGACGGGGCTGAAGCCGGTGATCCGGCTGGATCCCGCGCGGGGCGGCCTCGGGGGGATCAAGCGATCGTACAGGCAGGGCGGGGCCCTCGGGTATCGGGGGAAGGAGATCAACGCGCTCCTCCAGCGCATGTTGGGAGCAGGGGTGGGCTGATGGTCAGTCGGACGCGGAAGTTGCGCGGGAGCCGGACGCACGGTCGGGGCAAGAAGCACGGCCGCGGCCACGGCGACCGGGGCGGCACCGGAAACGCAGGACTCCACAAGCACAAGTTCGTGTGGATGCTGATCAACGAGCCCGACCACTTCGGCGCCCACGGGTTCACGCGGCACCACGACGGGGAGGGGAAGACCGCGAGCATCAACGTCGAGGAGGTGGAGCGGCGGTTGGACGCCTTCGTCGCGGAAGGCTTCGCCGCCAAGGTCGGGGACGGGTACGAGGTCGACCTCGGGAAGGCCGGCTTCCGGAAGCTCTTGGGCGGCGGCAGGGCGACGCGGGCCCTGCGGATCACCGTGGCGGCGGCCACGGATTCTGCGGCGGAGAAGGTCAGGGCCGCGGGGGGAACGGTGACGACAACGGAGACGGGCGGGTAGGATGGCGGAAGAGAAACAGAGCCTGCTCTACAAACTCAAGCCGATCACGGACCGGATGCCGGCGGTCCGCCGCCCGGAAGGCCATGTGCACTTCCGGACGAAGATCATGTGGGTCATCCTCATCCTCCTCATGTACTTCGGACTCACGAACATCTGGCTGTACGGGTTGGAACGTTCGACGGTCGTCGACTTCTTCTCGTCCCTCAGAGCGATCCTCGCGGGCCAGCAGGGCTCGCTCATGCACCTCGGCATCGGCCCGATCGTGACCGGGTCGATCATCATGCAGCTGTTCGCCGGCGCGAAGATCATCAAGCTCGACCTCACGAAAGACGAGGACAAGTCCGTCTACCAGGGGACGCAGAAGCTCGTCGTCGTGATCATGATCTTCGTCGAGGCGGTCCCCCAGGTGTTCGGCTTCCTCACACCGGCGCCGTCCTTCATCTCCGGCCTGGAGGGCGTGTGGCAGGGCAACGGGAAGAACCTCGCGCTCGGCCTCCTCGTCGCCCAGCTCGTCGTGGGCTCCTACCTCGTGTTCCTGATGGACGAGGTGGTCAGCAAATGGGGGATCGGGAGCGGCATCTCCCTCTTCATCGCGGCCGGGGTCGCCCAGCAGATCTTCACGGGCACGTTCAACTGGGAGCCCTCCACCCCGAACCAGGCGGTGAGCATCGACAACCCCCCGGCCGGGACGATCCCCAAGACGTTCTATCTCCTCTCGAACATGAATGCGGGGCAGCTCGCGGGCGGCGGGCTCGAAACAATCCTCCTGCGTCAGCCCAACCCCGTGGTCGCCCTCGTGGGAACGATCATCATCTTCTTCCTGGTGGCGTACCTGGAGTCCACGAGGATCGAGCTGCCCCTCGCGCATGGGCAGGCGCGGGGAGCCCGAGGGAGATATCCGATCCGGCTGATCTACGCCTCGAACATCCCCGTGATCCTCGTGGCCGCGGTGCTCGCGAACGTGAGCATGTTCTCCCTCCTGTTCTGGCAGCACCCCGAGTGGCCCATCGTCGGCCGTAACTGGCTGATCGGGGCGTACCCGGATCCGGTCATGCTCAGGGCCAATCCCCAGCTCAGCGCGTCGACGCCCATCGGGGGCCTCGCCTGGTACACGCAGACGATCAACGGCCCCACGTCGTGGCTCATGCCGCTGGTCTCGCCCGCCGGGTACGAGGCGGTGCTCCTCGGCCATAGTCAATGGCAGCTGCTGCTCCATCTCTTCATCTACGTGCTGGTGTTCGTCGGTGGGTCCATCCTGTTCTCCCGGTTCTGGATCGAGACCACGAACATGGGGCCCGAGGCCGTCGCGCGTCAGATCGAGCGGAGCGGCATGCAGATCCCCGGGTTCCGGCGGGACCCTAGGGTCCTCCGCCGCGTGCTCGGCCGCTACATCCCCGTCGTGACCGTGATCGGCGGCGCCGGCGTCGGCGCCCTCGCCGCAGGGGCGGACATGATCGGCACCGTCGGACAGGCGAGCGGCACGGGTGTGCTTCTCACCGTGGGGATCATGATCCAGCTCTTCGAGGCGATCGGGCGCGAGCAGATGATGGAGATGCACCCGATCCTGCGGTCCTTCTTCGGCGTCGAGTAACGGTCAGCGCCGCCAGAGCGCGTACATCATCCAAGCGAACAGCAGGAGTGGCGGGACGCCCGCGACGACGTCCCACCAGAGCTGGTCCGCGAACGGCACGACGTTCAGCGGCCCGACTTGCGCGGGCCAGAAGACAGGATTGTAGGAGTGGGTCGGGATGTCGATCAGGATGTGAGTAAGGCCACCCAAGACCGCGGAGGCGTACACCGTCGTCAGGTCCTTCGGGTCGGCGTGGAGGTCCTGGCCCGCGAATCGGAAGATGCGGAAATCACGCCCCCGTCGGTCGAACCAACGCATGACGGGCGGGACGATGTATAGGGTTGCGATCATCGTGATCACCGCGTTCACCGAGAGGACGCCGAGGACGGAGTGCATCAGGCCCCGAGACTGGAAGATGTCCCCCGAGAGGGCCCAGATCGGGGCGACCTCCAGGTCGCTAACCATCGCGCCGAGGGTCAGACCCCAGAACGAGAACGCCCGCGGCCATTTCACATAGGGGATCCAGGGGATGGCGGCGTGAAACGGCGTGAGGGGCACGATGCGGCACGCGCGGCTCCGCCATATACGTTTTACGCGGCACCGAGCAACGTCACGAGCAGCGCCTTTTGGGCGTGGAGTCGGTTCTCGGCCTGGTCCCACACGACCGACCGCGGTCCGTCGATCACCTCGTCCGTGATCTCGAGGCCCCGATGGGCGGGAAGGCAGTGCATGACGACCGCGTCCTCCTTCGCCTTGTTCAGGAGCTGCTGGTTGACCTGATACGGCTCGAAGATCCGCTCACGCTCCGCCTTCTCCTTCTCCATCCCCATGGAAACCCAGACGTCCGTGTAGATGACGTCGGCGCCCCGCGCGGCGTCCACGGGGTCTTGGAGGACGGAGATCCGGGAGCCCGTCCGTCCGGCGAGGTCCTTCGCATGTTTCACGGTCGACGCGTCCGGCTCGTACTTCTTCGGGCACGCGACCGCCATGTCCATCCCCACGAGGGCGGTCGCGAGGATGAGGGAGTTGCACACGTTGTTCCCGTCGCCGACGTACGCGAGACGACGCCCTTTGAGGTCACCCTTGTGCTCGAGAACCGTGAAGAGGTCCGCCAGCGCCTGGCACGGATGCTCGAGGTCATCCAGCCCGTTGATCACCGGGATAGTGGTCCACCGCGCGAGCTCGACGACGTCGGCGTGCCGGAACGCGCGGTACACAATCGCGTCGACGTACCGGCTGAGGACGCGCGCGGTATCCCCGATCGTCTCCCCGCGGCCGAGTTGGAGGTCCTGGGGATTGAGGTACAGCGCGTGCCCCCCGAGCTGGGACATCGCTACCTCGAAGCTCACGCGCGTCCTTGTGGATGCCTTCTCGAAGATGAGCGCGAGGTTCTTGTTCCGAAGGGGTTCGTAGTGCTCTCCCGCCCGCGCACGGTTCTTCAACGTCGTCGCGAGTTCCAGGATCGCGACAAAGTCCTTCTCGGCATCGAGGACGCCGAGGAAGTCGCGCTTCATCGACCCGTATCGATGAGGATGACGCGCATAAACCTTTCCGACCCCTTCCCGCGATCGGCGATGCAAGCGCCCCGGCGTTCGGCGGGTCGAGCATATCTTTGTATACACCGCGCCGCTTCGCACGGAGGCGTGGCCGGGATGGGGTAGCCTGGCACATCCTAGGGGACTGTGGATCCCTTGACCCGAGTTCAAATCTCGGTCCCGGCCCTTCCCGCTTTCCCGGCCGACAATGAGGACGGCACCTTTTAATACGCCAGGCCTTTCGATGGGACGGCACCACGGGCGAAGAAAGAAGCCCGGTCCCCGGTGGGGAGTGCGATGATAAAGCAGGCGAGGAAGGACCACGCTCCGCTCGAGCAGGAAAAGCGGGTCCAGGAGTTCTGGCGGAGGACGAAGGCGTACGAGAAGACGCGGACGCTCCGCGAGAAGGGGAGGGATTTCTACTTCGTGGACGGGCCCCCGTACACGACGGGATCGATCCACCTGGGTGCGACCCTGAACAAGACGATCAAGGACGCGATCGTCCGTTGGCGGCGGATGCAGGGGTACAACGTCCGCGATCAACCCGGGTATGACATGCACGGCCTGCCGATCGAGGTGCAGGTCGAGAAGACCCTCGGGATCACGAACAAGCGCGAGATCGAGGAGCTCGGAATCGAGAAGTTCGTCACCACGTGCCGCGAGTTCTCGCTCGACCTCCTCGGGAAGATGACGGAGCAGTTCCAGCAGCTCGGCGTGTGGATGGACTGGGAGGCCCCGTACATTACAATCGTGAACCCGTTCATCGAGACGGAATGGTGGACCCTCAAGCTCGCTCACGAGAAAGGCCTCCTGTCGAAGAACGTCCGCTCCCTCCAGTGGTGTACGCGGTGCGAGACCGCGCTCGCGGAGGCGGAGGTCGAGTACTCCGACGAGACGGACCCCTCGATCTACGTGAAGTTCCCCTTGAAGGACCGCCCGGGAGAGTCCCTCCTGATCTGGACGACGACCCCGTGGACACTCCCCGCGAACCTCGCCGTGGCGGTGCACCCCGAGTTCAAGTACGCGAAGGTGGAGCTAGGCGACGGGGCGGTGTGGGTCCTGGAGGAGACCGCCGCGCGCATCTTGGACGAGGCGGACGTGCTGGGTCGAATCGGGGACCTCCTCGTGGGATCGGAGATGGTGGGATGGGCCTACGAGCACCCGCTCGCCGACAAGGTGCCGTACCATGCTCAGGCCATTGCACCGAACGCGCACAAGGTCCTCGCCTCGCCCACCGTGACGAACGAGCATACGGGCCTCGTGCACACGGCGCCGGGACACGGGCCCGAGGACTTCGAGCTCGGACAGGCCCAGGGACTCCCCCCGTTCTCCCCCGTCGATGAGCGGGGCGTGTACACCGCGGAGGCGGGTTCGTACGCGGGCCGCCACGTGCGGGAGGCGAGCGCATCGGTCATCGAGGACCTGAAGGCGGCCGGAGCCCTGTTCCACCAGGGGCAGGTCGTCCACCGGTACGGCCACTGCTGGCGGTGCCACACGCCGGTCATCTTCCGGGTCACGGAGCAGTGGTTCCTCCGCGTGGACCCCCTACGGGCGAAGATGATCGAAGAGATCCGGCGAGTCCGATGGGTCCCGGACTGGGCGGGTTCCGCCCGGCAGATGGAGTGGACGACGAACCTGCGTGACTGGACAATCTCCCGGCAACGGTACTGGGGCACGCCCCTCCCGATTTGGGTGTGCGAGAAGTGCGGGGACCTGCGCGTCGTCGGTTCCACGGAGGAGTTGCGGGCGGGGCAGAACTACCGCGAGGGCATGGACCTGCACCGGCCGTGGATCGACGCGGTCACGTTCCGGTGCCCGAAGTGCGGCGGGACGGAACGCCGCGTGCCCGACGTCCTCGACGTCTGGTTCGACTCCGGGGTCGCGTCGTGGGCGCAGCTCAACCTTCCGCGGACGAAGGACCTGTTCAAGCGGTGGTGGCCGGTCGACTGGATCGTCGAAGGGCCCGACCAGACACGCGGGTGGTTCAACGCCCAGCTCACCTTGGGTGTGGCTGCGTTCGACCGATCCCCGTTCGAGTCCGTCCTCATGCACGGGTGGGTGAACGGCCCGGACGGGAGGCAGATGCACAAGTCCCTGGGAAACTACATCGAACCGTTCGAGGTCATCGCCAAACACGGGGTCGACGCCCTCCGTCTGTACCTGCTGCGGGCGAACGCGCCGTGGGAGGACGTCACGTTCTCCTGGGAGGACGTGAAGAACGCGGGCCGGACGCTGACGATCCTGTACAACGTCCTCCGGTTCGCGACGACGTATATGGCGATGGACCGATTCGACCCGGACGCGCACCGGCTCGACGAGGTCGTGAAACACCTCACGCCGGAGGACCGGTGGCTGCTGTCCCGGGTGGAGCGGATCAAGGAGACGATGACGGCCCTGCTCGAAGCGTACGAGCTGCACCGGGCGACGCGCGCGCTCGAGGAGTTCGTCGTCGAGGACCTCTCGCGATGGTACGTGAAGATCGTTCGGGACCGGACGTGGGCGGAGGGCGAGGACCGGGGCAAGATGGCGGCGTACAGGGTGCTGTACGAGGCGTTGGTCACGACCGCCAGGCTCCTCGCCCCGTTCTGTCCGCACATCGCGGAGGAGATCTACCAGGACCTCGACGGCCGCATGCTCTCCGTGCACATGGCGGACTGGCCCCGATCCCGAGAGGACTTCCTGAACGCGGGCCTCGAGAGGTCGATGAACACGATCCGGGATCTCGTGGACGTCGTGGCGAAGGTGCGCCAGAAGGAGAACCTGAAGCTCCGGTGGCCGGTGCGGTCCGTGACGATCCAGGGGGCGCCAGCGGACGCGGCGGACGCCATCCGACAGCTCCTGCACATCTTCCGGGACATGGCGAACGTGAAGGAAGTGCAGATCCTCGCCGAGGACTCCCCGTACGCGGAGATGGAACTCGCGCTGTCGCCGGACCCGCAGGCAATCGGGAAGGCGTACAAGGCGTGGTGGTCGAAGATCGCGACGATCCTCGAGATGCGTCCGGCCTCGGAGGTCCAACGGGAGCTGCAGGAGCACGGGGAGTACAAGATGGGGATCGAGGGACAGATCATCAAGATCCTGCCGAACATGGTGCGGGTCGAGCACCGCCTGCCGGAGGGAATCGTGCGTGCGGAGACGCCGTACGGGGAGCTGTTCATCGACCTCCGGATCACGCCCGAACTCCGCGCGGAGGGCATGGCACGGGAGGTCGTGCGGCGCGTGCAGCAGATGCGGAAGGACATCGATCTCGACGTGGAGGACTACATCCGGGCCATCATCCGGGTCCCCGAAGGGCTGGTCGCCCCCCTGGAGCCCTGGCGGTCGTACATCGCGCGGGAAGTCCGGAGCCGCACGCTCACGATCGGAACGGGCGACGTCGACGAGGAGTACATCGTGGAGTGGCCGAATGTGGAGGGGGAGTCGCTGCTGGTCGGGATCACCCCCCTCCACATGCGGGAGGCGTTGGACGCCTTCACGGAGATCCCCGGCATCACGGAGAAGAAGGCGATCGCGCTGTTCGATGCGGGATACAAGACCCTCGCAGCCGTCCGCGCCGCGAGCCGCGACGAGATCCTCCACATCCAGGGGATCGAGGAGGGGGACGCCCGGCGCATCTGGGAATTCCTCGGGCGGGAACCCGCCGCGAAGGTCCCCGCCTGCGCGGTGTGTGGCGCACCGGGGAGGCCCGAGGAGTCACGCTGCTGGCGGTGCGGGGAGCTCCCCGAGGGGACCCTGCCGTGCCCGGCGTGCGGGAAGCCGATCGCCAAGGGGACGTACGCCTGCCCCCACTGCGGGTTCGGCGCGGAGAAGCCGGCGAAGCCCGAGCCGGAGCCTGCGCCCGAAACGCCGGCCGTGGCCGTTCCGGTCGCCGCCGCCCCGGCCCCACGGGCCATGGAACCCGTCGCTGAGGCCCCCACGATGGCGCCCACTCCGGTCGCGGTCCGCGTCCAAGCACCGATCCAGGAGGCGCTCCCCGCACCCGCGATGGAGCCGGGCGCGTCGTCCACATATCTCGTGAAGGAGGAGAAGCCCCAGCAGTCGTACGCTCTCTTCCTGGACGCGCTCCGGAAGGGACGGCGTGGCTTCTGCGTCACCCGCGTGTACCCCGCCAAGGTCCGCGAGAAGTTTGGGATCCCGGCGGACGTCCCGATCCTGTGGCTCAGCAACGTGGGCAAGGACGACAGCGTGCGGCCGAAGGACCTGGAGAAGCTGTCCCTCGCGCTCGAGCAGTTCATCGTGAAAGAGGCGGGGCTCGTCCTCCTCGACGGGATCGAATACCTCATCACGAACAACAACTTCCTGACCGTCCTCCGGCTCGTGCAGGCGTTGCGGGACCAGGTCGCGATCAACGGGGCGACCATGGTGCTGTCCGTGAACCCCGCGACGCTCGACGCGCATCAGTTGAACCTGCTCGAGAAGGAAGTCGACGGCGTCGTGACCGTGCCGGTCCCGTCAGCCTAGGGTCGCCTCGTACGCGGCCCGGAGCTTCGGCACCGCGTCCAGGCCCGCGAGCTCCGCCGGCACCACCCAGCGGTATTCGACGTTTTCCCAATCGAGCCGGACGCCTCCCGCGCGGGAGGCGAACCGATGCGGTCGAATCGCGTACACGGTGTTGTCCGGTCCTCGGCTCCGGACCACGGGGCCCGCCGCCAGGAGTCGTACGTCCGTGAGCCCCGTCTCCTCCTCGATCTCGCGACGGGCGTGGGCCTCCGCGTCCACGCCCTCGAGGAACCCGGAGACGCCGGACCACTTCCCCCGGAAGGAGCCGACCTGTTCGCTGCGCCGGACGACCAGGATGCGACCCTCCCGCTCCAGGAAGGACGTCACCACGTCCCGTTCCACGAGGTCGGGGGCGTCGACGATGGCGGCGGCCGCATCCACGACGACCCGGTCCCCCGTACGCAAGACATCCACGGGAATCCGGTCCACCATCGGGACCTCCGCAAGGACGGCACCGACCGCAAGGATCGTGTCCGCCTTGGAGACGAGGATCGCGCGTGGGGCTGCATTCCGCTTCCGGAGCGCGTACAGAACGTAGGAGCCGACCGTGCTCCCCTTCCCGTGCGGTACGACGAGGACGCGGCCTCCGAGCCGCTCTCCACGCAGCGGGCTCTCCGGGTCGCGGACCTCGCCCGTCTCGTTGTCCACGCCGCCAAGGAGAGAGAGCGGTCGGTCCGAGGCGAGGACGGGGCCCTCCGCCAGACCCGCCACGACGGTTCGTCCGACGAGCCTCATGCGAACCTCCGGAGGAGTTCCTCCAGATCGTCGAGTACGACCTTCTGCCCGCACAACGTCGGCAGGTAGACGGCGCCCTTCCCCGAAGGCGTGGCGGTGGTCTTCGCCCACAGGTCCATCGGCGCCACCTCGAGACACGTGTCGACGAGCACGACGTGACCGAGAGCCTCGATCCGTTTGGCGGCGTCGCCGGCCTCTGCCCGCGCGGCGCGGCTCGTGAATGCGTACACCCGCGGCCGCGGGCGGTGACGCTCGATCAGCTCTGCGAGGTGCCGTAGCTCGTCGGCGGACAGCTGCGGGGACCCGAGGCCGATCGCGTCTGGCTCGACACCCGACGTGTGCCTCTCCTTCGTCGCGAGCAGATCCGCCTCGGTGACGGAGACCTTCGGCAACCCCCGGGGATTCGCCTGCCGCCATTCGGGCGTCGTCCCCTCGACGTGGAACATGCCGATGTTGCCCGAGGCCGCGAGGGCCGCCCCGAACCACTTCAGATCCGAGTCCGCCGCCGAGACGCCGCGGAGGTAGGGCACCCCGTCGCCGATGACCGCACCAAGATGGAGCCCGAGGAGGGACCATCGATACCCCCGCATCGGGACGTCCACGTCCACGACGTGGGTCGCCATCCGGTCCTCGTCCCGATGAAGTCCATAGTCCGGCGTTCGACCGATCACCGCCGCTGCGAGCGCCGAGGGACCGCCTTCCCGGTTCGACCGCGCCCCGAGCACCGCGTTCGCGAACACGACGGCGGAGGATTCCGCCCACGCGAGGTGGTCGCCGAACCTGGGGCGGTTCCCCACCAGGTAAGGCGTGCACGAGAACGTGGGCTCGATGCCCATCTTCGAGTATGCCGCCACGATTCGCTCCTGCGACCGGATCTCCGCCTCTGGCACGCCGAGTTCGCGCCATCGATCCGGGTCCATTCCCGTCGGGTTCACGGTCGTGCGGACGCGCACCTTGGCAGAGGTCGCGAACCCCTCGAGGAACTCGATTCCGGCCTCACCGAGTGTTCGCGGGGACGCGCCCGAAACGTGGGCGCTCGCGATGGGGATTAGGCGGTCCGCCCCGTAGACGTCCCCGAGGGTCTTCAGGATCTTCATCGAGAGCCGTTCCGCGGGCGTGCCCTCGATGGCCATCCGCTCCTCGTCCGCCTCCAGGTGCATCAGGACCCTCCGACCGACTCACGTAGCGCCTGGATCGCAAGCTCGCGTTTCCTCGGGAATGTCGCCACCTTCGCTTTGACATCGATCACGTCCGCGCCTCCGGCCCGATGAATCGCTCCGAGACAGGCGCGTTGCTTGTCCAGGCGGAGATGATACACGAGATCCTCGTCGATCCGCGCCTCGACGTCCTGGAGGATCTCCTTAGGGCCGAGGGCCTCTGCGATGCGCCGCCAGGCTGACTTCGTGCCCGGGTACGTTTCCGTCCGCGCGGCGAGGATGACCAGAGGGTTCCCGAAGTGGCCCTCGAGGGCGTCGCGCCGGACTTCGCCCTCCGGGAGGACGGTGTGGAGCGCCGCCAAGACCTTCTCCTCGTCCTCCGTGGCATGGCAGAACGCACGGGCCTCGATCCAGTGGAACATGGAAGTCACGCGACTGCGTCGAGGAGGTCGCGGCACCGTTGCTGCATCTCCTCGATGCCCCCTTCGTTCACAACCATGCGGTCCGCCGTCGCGATCACCTCGCCGAGTCCCCACCCGAGCTCGCGGTCGTCACGGCGGAGGAACTCCTCCCAGGACACGGCGTCATCGCCCCGCGCTCGTTTCCGGATCCGATCGTGCCGGATCGCGGGGGAGGCGTGGATCGCGACGACGATGAGGCGCTCCCCGAAGGCGCGTCGGAACACGTCGAGTTCCTCGCGACCGCGGATGCCGTCGATCACGGTCACTTCGTCCCGTATGCGCGGGATCGTCCGCTCCGCCCAGACTCCGAAGCCGTGCTTCACGCGCTCCTCGTGGGCCATGCCCCCGACGCTCTCGTCGCTGAACTTCAGGCCGCGCCGGTGCGCCTCCTCGCGGACGATGTCGCCCATGCGGACGACCGCCAGCCCGCGCTCCGCCGCGACCTTGAGCAGCTCCTCCTTCCCGCAGCCCGGCATGCCGGTGACGCAGATTACGGGCATTTTGGCGGTGCAAAGGGACCGCCGTATTAAGGCTCTCCCGGGACCCTGCCTCGTGGCGCACCTGCACTTCCTCACCCGTGATATGCGGTGTCACAAAGGTTAAGCGAACGAGATTCGATGGCCCGAGTCGAGGAGGATTGGACGTGAGGGGCCGGCGATGCCTGGGGGCGACGAGCCGAAATCTGCTGGTAGCCGCGGTCGGAGGGGCTCTGCTCCTGCTCGCGCCGCCTCCGGGCGCGACTTCCACCGCCACCTCCGACAACCTCACCCCTCCCACGATTCCGATTCCGGGCTCCGATGCCTTGGGGACCCTCCTCGGCGCGGGATTCTCGGAAAACGCTGGCCAGGTAGGGAATCGGGACGTGCGGTTCTACACGTCCTCGGGCAGCATGGATGTCGGGTTCATCCCCTCCGGCGTGCTCTTCAAGTTGCAAGAGCGCTCCCCCCCGGCGCGAGTGGACCTTCTTTCAACGGAACGGGCGGGCCTGACCGACGCTGAACCTCTCTCCACCGCGCGAGGCGTCCTCATCCGCCTTACTTTCGAAGGGGCGAACCCCATCGTCCCCAAAGGCCGCGGTGAATTGCCGCACCGAAGCCACTTCTTCCTCGGGAACGATCCCGCGGCGTGGCGGACCCACGTGCGGAGCTACTCCGAAGTCGTGTACGAGGGCCTCTACGAGGGTATCGACCTCGTGTACCGGTTCGGCTCGGAGGGGCTGAAGTACGAGTTCCGCCTCGACCCGGGCGCGGACCCGACCGTAATCGCTCTGTCATATGAGGGGGCCGACGGCCTTGAGGTGGGCGAGACCGGCGATCTGCGGGTCCACACGCTCCTAGGGCCTGTCCGGGACACCGCTCCGGTGGCCTACCAGGGGGAGAATCTCGTTCCCTGCGCTTTCGCTCTCCGTTCTCGGCTGACCAGCGGATTCGACTGCCGAGGCATGGACGAGTCCCGTCCCCTTCTCATCGACCCGCTCGTTTACGCGGCCCTCCTCGGGGGAGCAGGCTACGACTTTGGCCGTTCGATCGCGGTTTCCAACGGTAGCGCATACGTGACCGGATTCACAGACTCGACCGACTTCCCGGTGACTCCCGGCGCTTTCAACACGACCGGAGGTTCCCTTGGGGATGCCTTTGTCGCCAAGCTTAGCCCCGCGGGCAGCTCCCTTCTATACGCGACCTACCTCGGCGGTGCGGGCTATGACATTGGCCGTTCGATCGCGGTTTCCAACGGTAGCGCATACGTGACCGGATTCACAGACTCGACCGACTTCCCGGTGACCCCCGGTGCTTTCAACACGACCGGAGGGATCGCCGGAGACGCCTTCGTGGCCAAGCTGGACCCCACGGGCGGCTCCCTCCTCTATTCGACCTACCTCGGCGGCGTAGACTGGGACGTTGGCTTTTCGATCGCTGTCTCAACCGACCACGCCTACGTGACCGGAGAAACGTATTCATCCGACTTCCCGGTGACCCCCGGTGCTTTCAACACGACCGGAGGGATCGCCGGAGACGCCTTCGTGGCCAAGCTGGACCTCACGGGCGGCTCCCTCCTCCATTCGACCTACCTCGGCGGCGTAAACTGGGACAGGGCCTTTTCGATTGCTGTTTCAAGCGGCGCTGCCTACGTGACCGGATTCACGGACTCGACCGACTTCCCGGTGACCCCCGGTGCTTTCAACACGACTGGAGGTACCCTTGGGGACGCCTTCGTGGCGAAGCTGGACCCCACGGGCGGCTCCCTCCTCTATTCGACCTACCTCGGCGGCGAAGACTGGGACAGGGGCTTTTCGATCGCTGTCTCAAGCGGCGCTGCCTACGTGACCGGAGAAACGCTCTCCATCGACTTCCCGGTGACTTCCGGTGCTTTCAACACGACTGGAGGAACTGGCGGGGACGCCTTCGTGGCGAAGCTGGACCCCACGGGCGGCTCCCTCCTCTATTCGACCTACCTCGGCGGCGTAGACTGGGACGTTGGCTTTTCGATCGCTGTCTCAAGCGGCGCTGCCTACGTGACCGGAGGCACGTTCTCCACCGACTTCCCGGTGACCCCTGGTGCCTACGACATGGGATTCGACGGAGTGTGCGACGCCTTCGTGGCGAAGCTGGACCCCACGGGCGGCTCCCTCCTCTATTCGACCTACCTCGGCGGCGGTGGAGGCGGCGACGTTGCCTTCTCGAACGCTTATTCAGGCGGGAGCGCCTACGTGACCGGAGCCACGGATTCCATCGACTTCCCGGTGACCCCCGGTGCTTTCAACGCGAGTTCCGGCGGCACCGGCGACGTCTTCGTGGCGAAGATATCGATCGACGCCCTCAGCGGCCCGCCCGTGGCGAACGCGGGGCCGGACCAGATGTCTGTGCGCAACGCGACGGTCACGCTGGACGGGAGCGCGAGCTTCGACCCGGATGGCGACCCGATCACCTTCAACTGGACGCAGGTGGCCGGCCCGAATCTCCTCCCGATCCCCGACGCGGACACGAGCGTCGCCTCCGTCGTGCCGACGATGGTCGGGACGTACACGTTCAACCTCACGGTCACAGATAACCGGACCGAATCCGACTCCGACTGGATCGACGTTGTCATCCTGAACCAGGGCCCGATTGCGGACGCCGGGCCCGACCAGATGACGTTCGAGAACGCCCTCGTGGCCCTCGACGGCTCGGCGAGCGTGGACCCGGACGGGGACCTGCTCGCGTACAATTGGACGCAGACCGCGGGCCCCCAGCCCGTGACCCTGAACGGTCCCGACACCGCCATCGCCTCGTTCACGGCCTCGAACGGGGCGTTCGCCTCGGGTGTCTATATATTCTCCCTGAGAGTCACGGACCCGCTCGGGACGAACGAGACGGACGGCACGAACGTCACGGTCGCGAACCGACCCCCGGTCGCAGATGCGGGCCCCGATCAGAACGCGGCGAAGTTCTCCAACGTGACGCTCAACGGCTCGAACAGCTCGGACCCCGACGCTGAGCCGATCACCTACTTCTGGTGGCAGACCGGCGGCCCAAGTCGCGTGACCCTTACGACGCCGTTTGCGGCGATCACGAATTTCACGACTGCGGGCGCCGGAATCTACACCTTCGACCTCTTTGTCTACGACCCCGAGGGCACGAACGTGAGCGACTCCGTGTCCGTCAGCGTCGCGAACGCCGCGCCGACGGGGAACCTGACCGTGACCCCGAACCCCTTGCAGACCGGCGCCCTCGCCGATGTCGACGCGCGCGGATCGGTGGACGGCGACGGCACGATCGTGCAGTACAACTTCACCTTCGGGGACGGCAGCGGCTCGGGAAACGTCACGACCTCCCTCGTCCCGCACGCGTGGGCCGCCGCGGGCACCTACGCGGTCAACGTCACGGTCTGGGACGACGAGGGGGCCTCCGACACCGCGACCGTTCTCGTGACGGTCTTCGTAGACGACCCGCCCACCGCGGTGGCTGCGGTGACCCCGGGGACGACGGGGACCCTGGCCACACTGTTCAGCTTCGACGCGTCCGCCTCGACGGACGACCACGGGGTCGTCCGCTGGCTGTGGGATTTCGGAGACGGGAGCACGGCGACCACGCAGGTAGCCGCGCACACCTATGCTACGAGAAGCATTTTCGTGGTCACCCTGACCGTCTGGGACGCCTTCAATCAGAACGACACGGACGCGCTTACGATCAACGTGGTGAACCGACCGCCGATCGCGAACGCGGGCCCGGACCAGGCGGGCTTCCTGAAGGGGGTCGTCGTCACGCTGGACGGCACCGGGTCCGCTGATCCCGACGGCGACCCGCTGTCCTTCTCTTGGACGCAGATCGGCGGGCCGATTGTGATAATCCTTGCGAATCCGAACGCCGCGACGGCGACGTTCACCCCGACGATCGCTGGCCTCTACATGCTCCGCCTCGCGGTGGACGACCTCGACGGCGGGACGGACACGGACGACGTGGCGGTGGACGTCTGGAACATGGCCCCGGTCGCGGACCTCACCGCGGACCGGCTGAGCGCGTTGACCGGACAGACGATCACGTTCGACGGTTCCGTGTCCACGGATCCCGACGGCACGATCGCCTCGTGGACGCTGGCCTTCGGGGACGGGAACTCCGCGAACGGGGGCGGGCCGCCGACGACCGCCGCGCACGCGTACGCCGCCGCCGGCACGTACGTGGCGACGCTCACGGTGACGGACGACGAAGGGAGCACGGACGACGCGACGCTCTCCGTGACGATCACGGTCGACCTCCCGCCAGATGCCGACGCAGGGCCCGACCAGACGGGCACGCTCGCAACGACCTTCTCTTTCGACGGCTCCGCGTCGGCGGACGACCAGGGGATCGTCGCGTGGCGGTGGGACTTCGGGGACGGCGACACCGCGACCACGGAGACGGCCACGCACCTGTACGCCACGCGGGCCACGTTCACGGTCACCCTGACGGTCTGGGACGCGATCGACCAATTCGACACGGACACTCTCACGATCGGGGTCGGGAACCGCCCGCCGATCGCGAACGCTGGACAGGATCAAGACGTGCTCAAGAGGAGCCTTGTCACGCTCGACGCCAGCCTCTCCTCGGACCCGGACCCAGACACGCTGAGCTTCGCGTGGTTTCAGGTCTCCGGACTGGCGGTCTCGCTGACGGGCCCGAACACCGCGACGCCCACGTTCACGCCGCCAACGAGCGGTGTCTACACGTTTCGGGTCGACGTCATGGACGACAACGGCGGGCTTTCGCAGGACACGGTCGCCGTGGGCGCAATGAACCGACCTCCGACCGCGAACGCCGGGCCGGACCAGCGGACCGTCATCGTGGGCGCGCTCGTGACCCTGGATGGAACGCTCAGCTCCGATCCCGACGGCGACCCACTCACGTACACGTGGACGGGGATCAGCGGGCCGCCGAGCGTGACCCTCACGAACGCGAACAGCGCGACCCCCGCGTTCGCCGCGACCGCCGCCGGAACGTACGTGTTCTCCCTGATCGTGAGCGACGGCACGGACGCGTCTGCATCGGACACCGTAACCATCGTCGTCGAGCCCGCCAACCCTCTGACGCGAGTCGAGACCGTTCTCCTCATCGTCGTGATCCTCGCAATCCTGGTGCTCTTTGGCCTGTTCGTTCTCGCGGCCTGGCGACGACGGAAGAAGCCCGAGGATGAAGTGGAAGTCGGCACGAGGGAAGAGATCGAGGACGCGGGGATAGGGGCCGAGCCGAGAGATGGGGTTGCGGTGGAACCGAAGCCGCGCGAGGACGAGCCCGAGTTGTAGCCCACGGAGCGCCGGGCCCCGCCGGTCCCTTCCACGCCCCATCGAGGAGTTTCAGAGCCCCTGCACCCGCCGTCGCCGCCTGCACTACGCCGCCGCAAACCTTTATCCCCGTTCCCCGGGATGCCGCGCCGCCGGCGTGGTTCATGGGGGAAATGAAGCAGATCTGGCTCGAGAAGTACCGCCCGAGGACCCTCGACGAGGTCGTCGGCCAGGATGAGATCGTCGAGCGGTTGAAGGCGTACGTGAGGACCGGGAACCTGCCCCACCTCCTCTTCGCGGGCCCCCCCGGCACCGGGAAGACGACGTGCGCGATCGCCCTCGCCCGGGAACTGTTCGGGGAGGCGTGGCGGTCGAACTTCTTCGAGCTGAACAGCAGCGACGAGCGCGGCATCGACGTCGTGCGGAACAAGATCAAGGAGTACGCGCGGATGGCGCCGATGGGCGGCGGCTTCAACATCATCTTCCTCGACGAGTGCGACCACCTGACCGGCGACGCGCAGGCCGCCCTCCGGCGGACGATGGAGATGTTCACGCGGACGAGCCGCTTCGTCCTGAGCGCGAACTACTCGAGCCGGCTCATCGAGCCGATCCAGAGCCGCACGGCGGTGTTCCGGTTCCGGCCCCTGAAGCCGGAGGCGATCCGTGCATACCTCCTCCGGATCGCGAACGGGGAGGGCCTCAACGTCACGGACCGGGCGTTCGAGGCGCTCGTGTACATCGCGGGCGGGGACATGCGGAAGGCCGTGAACGCGTTGCAGGTCGGGGCGTCCGTCTCCAACGAGATCGACGAGGACGTCCTGTACAAGACCGCGAGCACCGCGCGGCCGGAGGAGGTGAAGAAGCTCATCGAGACGGCTCTCGGCGGCGAATTCCTCCGGGCGCGGGACGTCCTTGACAACCTGCTCATCGAGTACGGCCTGGCGGGCGAGGACATCCTCCGGCAGATCCACCGGATCATCCTCGACACGTCGCTTCCGGAGGACTTCCGCGTGCGCCTCGTGGACGTCGTGGGAGAGGCGGAGTTCCGGCTCGTCGAGGGGAGCAACGAGCGGATCCAGCTCGAGAGCCTCCTCGCGCGGTTCGTGCTCTTCGGCCAAGAACTGCGGAAGGGCTCCTAGAGGACTCCCGCCACGCTCCGCGACGTGGGGGTGCGTGCGAGGAGGGCCGCCAACGACGCGAGCGCCGGTCCCGGTACGATGCGGGCGAATTCCGCCGCCCACGAGGCGTACAGGAGACGGTGTCCGCCGTCCGCGTGGGCGTCCTCCCGCACGGCTTCCCGCACGAGCCGTCCCGCGAGCGCCTCCGCGTGATCCGCGTCCACGAGACCGAGGGCGAGGCCGGCCGCTCCCCGCCCGTCGCCCCCTCGGATCGCCTCCGCCAGGTCGCGAAGTCCTCCGTCCGCATCCGCGATCCGCGCCGGCGCCGGGACCGACCCCTCGACGACCTGCGCGACGATCCGCGCCGCCAAGAGGAGCGCCTGGAGGTGGGTCGGCGTCCGCGAGAACCCGAGGACGAACCGTGCCGCGAGGCAGAACAACGCGGGTTCGAGCGCCGCAGGATTCCCGATCAGTTGTTGAGAGGCGGTCGCAGCGAGGAGATCCGCATACCCTGAACCGGAGCGGCCGCGCTTCAGGCCGTGGATCACGTCTGCGACGAGCCGGTCAGGCCCGACTCTCAACGCGATGTCGAACGTGTTCTGCGCGACCGCGTCGATCGGCGCCACGTTCCGCGCCGCGAGGTCGAAATCCATCCGAGCGCGGCCGACCTCACGAAGGACCGCGGCGAATTCCGCAAGGTCCTGCGTCGCGCCTGCGGCGAGGTGGACCACGGGTCGCAGGAGGACCGGGCCGCGCGACCAGCCCAACGCTCGGGCCAACCGCCACGCGCCGACCGCCAACGTGAGCTTGTGACCCTGCCCTGCGACGTCCGCCTCACACACCTCGAAGAGCACGTCCCCCGCCAAGCGTCGCTCCTCCCCCTCCCGAAGGAGGCCGGAGAAGATCCCATCCGCCTCATGGGAGTCCATCGCGCGGACCGCGGAACGAAAGGAGAGGCCGAGATGGAGTTCATCCCCGGACACCGTCTGGGCGGTGGCCGAAAGGGTCCCCGGCCGCCATTCGGACGCGGCGAGCGCGCACGCCTGAACGATCGGGAGCTCCGGCGGCTCGGATGCGGGGGCAAGGTCCAGCGCCGCGGACAGGGCAAGGAGCGCATGTGGCGGCGGAAGTCCGACGTCGAAGTGTCGTGCGGCGGCGAGGCCGGCCGTGCGGGCGACCTCCCGTCGGTCCGCTCCGGATCGGAGGATCTCTGCGATCGCCCGGGCGCACCGCCGAGGATCGCCGGTGGCGAGGGCGTCCTCGACTCCTGGGACGTCCGTGACCTGCGCGGCCCGGGAAGGCATCCTGCGGCGGAAGCCGCACGCTTCGAATGAACCTTCGCGTGCGTCCGCGAGAGTCAGGGCGTTTCCTTTATAGCGCCGGAGCGGCTCGTGAACCCGTGCTGCCCCAGAGGGAACCGCTCGACGTCCGCGAGGCGCCGGGCCACGCGATGGGCAAGGTCGCGGAGCTGTGGAAGCCCACGGAGTCCGGCCGGATCGTGTGCACCGCGTGCGCACGGTACTGCAAGATCGGCGAGGGGCAGGTCGGCCTCTGCGGAATCCGCGGCGTCCATCAAGGGAAGTTGTGGCTGTACACGTACGGGAAGGTGATCACCGGTCACGTCGACCCGATCGAGAAGAAGCCGGTGACGCACTACCGGCCGGGGTCGAAGATCTTCAGCATTGCGACGACCGGGTGCAATTGGCTGTGCCATCCCGCGGGGACACAAATACTCATGATGGACGGGACAACGAGGCCTGTCGAGGAGATCGCGCCGGGTGATGCCCTTTGGTCAACGGGCACCCGGGGCCGCGCGATCCCCGACGTCGTGACCCTGGCGGGCGCTCGAAAGGCCCCCGTATACCGCGTTTCGATCGAACGTCTTCGCGAGCCGCTCTTCGGGACGGCCGAACACCCGGTGTTGACGGCCGAAGGTTGGAAGACCATTTCAGGGCTCAGTGCTGGCGATCGCGTCCTAGTCCACGAGGGTCTCGCTTCAAGACCCGCGCATGCTGGACGCATCCTGCTGCCCCCGCACGGTCCGAGCGCTCACCCGGTCGAGACTTCCAGGTTCCTGGATCTCTTGTACCAAGAACTCAATTTGCCGACCTTCGGATGGTCGAGCGTCCTACGCGTTTCGCCCGAAGGTTCCCGAGAACGGGTCTATAGCTTCGAATGCGTTCCGTTTCACAACTACGTCGCCGCGGATGTCGTCGTGCACAACTGTCGATATTGTTTCCTCCCGGGCACGAAGGTGCTGACGGATCGGGGCCAGGAAAGAATCGAGCGAATCTTCGCTTCTTCGCCGCCCTCCCTGAATCCGGAAGTTCGCGGCGCCGACGGGCGAATGGCCTTCACCCACAAGAGGCGATGGCGGCGAATCGTCCAGGCGTTCGAGCACTTCTACTCGGGCCCTGCCTTGGAAATTCGGCTGGCGGGGATGGGCGCGCTGGAGTGCACCCCCGATCACAACGTGTACGCGTCAATCAAGGGAGCGGCCGTCACCGAAGTTCGGGCAGAATCCCTTAGCGCCGGCGACTGCCTTGTGATTCCCCGGCCCAGGACTCCGAGCGAAGCAACGGCCATGCCTGGATGGATCGCACACTGGGGTTCGCTGGAGGAGGCGATTGCTCTCGGCTCTAGCGGAGGTCTGCAAACGCAAGTCGTTTCCCACGCGATGGAGCGGTATGCCACGGAGGACCACATCTTCGCGCCCATCAGGGACATTCGGACGAAGACTTACGTGGGCCCGGTCTACAACATCGAGGTCGATGACGACCACAGCTACACCGCCAATTTCCTGGCGGTTGCGAACTGCCAGAACTACGACATTTCCCAGCGACGGAAGATCGAGGGCATCGATGCGCAGCCGGAGGACATCGTCCGCATGACCCTCGACCAAGGCTGTCAGGGCCTCGCGTACACGTACAACCAGCCGACGATCTTCATCGAGTTCGCGCGGGACATCGGCGTCCTCGCGCGGAAGGCCGGGCTCATCAACATCTTCGTCTCGAACGGGTACGACACGCCGGAGGTCGTCGAGCAGATGAAGCCGTTCCTCGACTGCATCACGGTCGACTTCAAGGGTTCTGGCGAAACGCAGTTCGTGCGGAAGTACATCTCGATCCCGAACGCGGACCCGATCTTCCAGACCCTGAAGGACATCCGGGACCGGACGAAGATCCACACGGAGATCACGGACCTCATCGTGCCCCAGGTCGGCGACAACCTCGACGCCGCCCGGACGTTGTCCAAGTTCGTGTACGACGAGCTGGGACCGGACACGCCGATCCACTTCCTGCGGTTCCACCCGGATTACAAGATGATGGAGTTCCCGTGGACGCCCGTCGAGACGCTCGAGAAGCACTGCGCGGTCGCGAAGGAGGTCGGGCTCCGGTACGTGTACATCGGAAACGTGCCCGGTCACCCGCTCGAGCACACGTATTGCCCGGGGTGCGGGACGATCGCGATCCGCCGGTACGGGTTCGACATCACCGGATGGAACCTGACGAAGGACAACCGGTGCAAGTCATGCGACTACAAGCTCCCGATCTTCGGCTCGCTCGAGAAGACGGTGAAGGACGAACGATACTACAGCGTGCTTTCGCATCGATAGGGTCGCAACCCTTTAATGAGACCTCTTCTTTCGCACGGCTCGCGCGTGGATAGTCTAGCCTGGTAGGACACAAGCTTGCCAAGCTTGTAGCCCGGGTCCGAATCCCGGTCCACGCACTTTGACCGTGCCCGAGTTCGCGTGCCACGGACGTCGCGGACCGAACCCGTAAATAGCCCAGCGGCATCGCGACCGCCCGTGAAGCTCGAGGAGCTCGGCGAGCGCGGCGCGATCGAGGTCCTAAAGCGGATCTTCGACCGCGGATTCCCCCTCGGGATCGGAGACGACTGCGCGCTGATCGACTGGGGCGACCACTATCTCCTCGTGACGACCGACGTGATCTCCCAGCGCGCCCACCTGCCGCCGACCGCGACGCCGTTCCAGATCGGGTGGTTCCTCGTCGCGATCAACCTCAGCGACGTGGCGGCGATGGGCGGCTACCCGCTCGGGTTCGTCGCCGCGCTTTCGCTCCCCCGGTCGCTGGACGTGAACTGGCTCCGCGAGCTCGGCCGCGGGATGGACGAGTGCACGAAGGAGTTCGGGATCGCGGTCCTCGGCGGCGACACGAAGGAGGCGGACCGGATCGCCCTTGCGGGGACCGCGTTCGGCCGCGTTAGGAAGGACCGCGTGCTCCTACGGAACGGCGCGAGGGCCGGCGACGCCGTCGTCATCACCGGGGACCTCGGGCGCGGGGGCTGGGGCGCCCGGATCCTCCGCTCTGCGACGGACGTCGCGCGGGCGACGGAGTTGATCATGCGTCCCCACGCGCGCGTGGAGGAGGGGAAGCTGTTCGCGGAGAGCGGCGTCGTCACGAGCTGCATGGACATCTCCGACGGCCTCGGGACGACGCTCGCGCAGATGGGCGCCGCCGCCAAGGTCGGGTTCGAGATCGAGTGGGCGAAGCTCCCGACCTTCAAGGAGATCCGCGGACTCCCGCCCGCGGAGCAGGCGGAGCTCGCGATGTACTGGGGAGGGGACTACGAGCTCGTCGCGACCGTGAAGCCGGACCAGGTGGACGCGCTCGTCCAGTCGTTCCAGGGGAAGCGACACGCGCTCACGGTGTGCGGCCGCGTCCTCCCCGCCCCCCCGAACGTGCTCGTCGTCGACGGCAAGCGGGAGACGCTCTTCGCGCACGGATGGGAGCACTTCCGAACGGTTCCGATGATCACGCATTGAGCGCGCCGCGCTCCATGATCGTCTTCCCGTCGACCTCGACGGTCGCCCCCGTGAGGATCGCGTCCACGCGGATCCCGCAACGCACGGTCCCCCCAAAGGCGGCGTTGTCGCCGAACACGACGTGCACGGCACCGAGCGCCTTCTCGGACTCGAGGACGTTTCCGGTGATCCGGGCGTTCGGGTTCAGCCCGAGGCCGAACTTGCCGAAGTTCCGACCGTCGCGGCCACCCCGGTTCATCTCCTGGACGGCCCCCGCCGCCCCCGTCACCTTCGTCGCGTGGCCCTCCTTGAGGACGACGCTCGCGGGCTCGGCGAGGCGGGTGTGGAACGTGACGTCGATCACGAGGCGTCCCTCCGCCGATCCCTCGACGGGTGCGACGAAGATCTCCCCCGCAGGGAGCGTCGTCATCTCCTGGCGGCGGTGGCAGATGCCCGTGTCGTCCACGACCCAGTCCCGCCGCGTGACGTCGAAGGTCACGTCCGTGCCCGCCCCGGTCGTCAGGTGGACGGACTTCGCGCTCCGCAGGCGGCGCTCCAGTCGCCGGGTGGCCTTCTGGATCTCCACGTAGTCTGCGGTCAGCGCGCCCTCGGCCATCATCTCCTCCGTGACGCCCGGGAGGGAGGCGATCCGGGCCCCGGCGCGGTTCGCCATCCGCCGCGCCGCGGTGTGGGTCATGCTCTGGGACGTCGCGAGGATCACCACGTCGCAGTCCGCCATCATGCGCGCGAGCGGGTCCGTCGGCTCCTCGCCCGGCTCCTTGGGCGGGGGGACGAGTGCGAGGACGGCCTCCGCCTCCGCCGCGACCGCGGCATCGAACAGCGCGGCCCCGATGGACTGCGTCCGCGCGTCCGCGAGGACGAGCACGCGCTCTCCCTTCTTCACGGCGAGGCACGTGCCGACGACGCGTTGCGCACCCACCTCAACGCCCATCGGACGCGGCCATCGGCACGCTCCGGATTAATCCTTGCCCATCCGCGAATCGTTATATAGCGACCGCCGAATCCGACGGCGTGCCCACCGCCACGGGCGAGCTGAACCGCCTCCTTGGGGAGTTCAACGAACGCCACAGCGCCGACCTCTCGATGGTCGTCTCGCGAACCGGCGTGCCCATCGCGCACCAGGGGCCGAAGGAGTTGAACGCGGACACGTTCGCGAGCCTGGCCGCGACCTTGATGAACGCCGCGGAGGTCCTCTACATCGGCCTCGGGCGGACGATCCCGGATCGGATCGTGGTGGAGTCCGCGAACGGGACCTTGGTGGCGTCCGGGCTCGGGTCGAAGGCGATGCTCGTCGCGCTCGGGCGGCGGGAGGAGATCCTTCGCGGGATCGAGGACATGACCGAGGGGCTTCGGTCCGTGCTCGGGACGAAGTCGTGATCAGGCGGTCGCGGCCGCTTCCGGCGCCAGGCGCCTCAAGAGGCGATCGCGAGCACGCGCGTACGCGTGCGTCCGGGTGATTCGATCGAACGCGAGGGCGAGCGCGATCCCGAGGATCGCCCCTCCGGTCACGTCGGAGGGCCAGTGGACGCCCGCGTAGACCCGGGAGAGGCCCATCACCGTGGCGTACGCGAACAGCGGCGCCGCCAGCCGCCAATCCTTCATTCGCAAGGTGAGGAGCGTCGCCAGGACGAACGCGCGCGTCGCGTGTCCGCTCGGGAACGCGGGGTCGGAGACGTCGTCGAGCGGAATCTCGAGGGGGTCTCCGAAGGTCGGCCGTTCCACCGCCAGACCCCACTTCAGGAGGAAGACGAGGAGTTCCGCGACCGCCAAGAGGGCGAGGAGGTCGAGGGCGTCCCTCCGGCGTCTCGCGAGCCAGAGCGGCACCACCCACAGGAACGTGACGTAGGATAGGCCGATCACGCCGAACGCAATCATCACGGGGTCGAGCGTGTCGTTGCGCGCGCCGTTCAGGGCGAGGAACACGTCCTCGTTCAGGCCCACTGGCGGCGGAAGCGGAGGGTGGGGTAAGTATTTTTCCGCCTCCGTCCTTCGCGCGTCGTGCACGATCCGGGGGCGGTCTACGACCGGCTCCTCGCCCGCTTCGGGCCGCAGCACTGGTGGCCCGCAGAGACGCCGTTCGAGGTCGTCGGCGGCGCCCTCCTCATGGCCCAGACGTCGTGGGCGAACGTCGAGCAGGCGCTCGGGAATTTGAAGCGGACGGGGGTTCTGAATCCCCGCGCGCTGGCGGCGATCTCGATCCACCGCCTGCGGAGCCTCGTCCGACCCGCGGGCCTGCATCGGACGAAGCCGCGTCGGCTCAGGGCCTTCTGCCAGCACCTCGTGCGCGTCGCGGAGGGCGACCTCGGTCGCTTCTTCGCACGCGACCTCGAGGCGGTCCGGGAGGAACTCCTCGCGCTCGACGGCATCGGGCCGGAGACCGCGGACTCGATCCTGCTCTATGCAGGAGGGTTCCCGACGTTCGTCGTCGACGCGTACACGGTGCGGATCGGTACGCGGATCGGCTGGTTCAACTCCCCCGCGTACCCGGCGGTGAAGGCGTACTTCGAGTCCCAAGTGCCTCCGGACCTCGCGCGCTATCGGGAGTTCCATGCGCTCCTCGTCGCGCATGGCAAGCACCTGTGCCGGCCCCGCCCGCGGTGCTGGGAGTGCCCCCTCGAAGGCGGGTGTTCTCACGCCCGAGACCGGCGCGATAAAAATAGAGACAGTGGGATAAAAGAACGTACCAAAAAGCCCTAGTCCTTATACAGCAGCCGTACCAAACAACGGTTCCCGTCAGGCCCACATCCCCTTGACATGGTCGAGAACAAGCCGGTCACGATCGGGGAACGGATCGTCGTGCACCTCGCGCAGTATGCCCGCGTCCAGGACGAATACGTCGTGCCGCCGGAACTCGGTCAGTCCGGCATCGCGCACTCCCTCGGGATCTCCCGAGCCCACGCCGCCATCGAACTGAGGCGGGCGATGGACGCGGGTCGGGTCGAGGTCCGGACCGGGCACATCACGGGCTACCCGACGCGACGGAAGGTGTACCGGCTCACGCCCAAGGGCGAGGGACTCGCTCGCGCGGTCCATGACCGGGCGCTTGGGCGCGTGGTGGATCTTGTCCTTCCAGACGGCCGCGTCGAGACGATGCCGGGGCCGCAAGCCCTGGACGCCCTTCGGAGGCACAAGGTCGCTGAGGCCCACGCGGTCCTGCTGCTCCTGACCCGACACCGGATCGACGTGCGGGGCACCTCACCGAGACGGAGGATGCCGCCCCCGCCGCCCATCGCTCGGTCCCCGGAGGTGCGCGCCCGCGCCGTCTTCTCCAAGATGTTTGCCCAGCCCTACGAGTGGCACGTCGCGGTCGTGCTTGGTCCGCCCCACGCCCCACCGGTCGGGGTCGCGGCGTGACGATTCCTCCTTGCGAGATTCTCCACATCTCAGGATTCAACCGCCGCACAAATCTATTTATATAAACGGATAGATGTCGCGCCACCGTGAGCCCCCCCTCACGGATCAGAAGGGATGAGTTAGCCATGACTCGGTTCGCAGTTGTCGGAACGCGTGCGTTGGCCTTCGTTTTGGTCGTCATGACGGTCGGAACCAGCCTCCTGGTGGCGGTGCCCACCGCCCGGGCCCCCCTCACGCTCGCCTCGCCGATCCTGACGCCGGGGCGATACACACAGACGAACATCTACATCCCCGGCGAGGACCTGATCATCACCCTCGAAACCACGACCGTTCCGCCGCAGCCGGGGGACGTGTATGACGTCGCGATCCGAGGGCCATCGGGGTATCCCGCGTGCATCGAAGATCTGGTGATCCCCCCCTCAGGCCAGCTCACCATCACGTACACAATCCCCCCGACGCCCCTCCAGCCGTCCCCGCTCCCGGATGCAGTGTATGCGGTCGAGGTCGGCGACACGGCGTACTGCAATTCAAAACCCGTGAGGATGACCGCGTCGAGTCCCTTCGAAGTCCAGGAATACGAGTTCCGGATCGAGGTTGATCGCCCTGCGTACCTCGGGGGCGACAATGTCACCGTCTCATGGTCCGCGACCCGACTCAAGGACGGCTCGCTCGCCCCGGACGGGGTCGGCCAGATCTGGGTCTATAACCAGACGTGGGGATACTCGTTCCTCCAGCCCAACCCGACGCCTTTCCAGTTCACGAAAGCCTCTGGAACGACCCAGGCGCGGCTCCCTGTTGGGGTCGACCCGGATCGCGAGGGCATCGTCATGGGCTGGTTCAACAGCAC
Source organism: Thermoplasmata archaeon (assembly GCA_035283165.1). Lineage (GTDB taxonomy): Archaea > Thermoplasmatota > Thermoplasmata > RBG-16-68-12 > EA-27 > EA-27. Next base: position 30,900 of record DATEUK010000007.1, on the reverse strand, counting down.
GACCGTAGGCCTGCGGGCCCGGCAGGCGTGGGCGTTCTTCCTCATCGAACGGCTGAGCGCAATCGTGGATGTCGCCCCTGGTCGCTTCCCGAACGTGTACGCCCCGAACGGGATCGTCACGACCGAAGTGCTCACTGTCGCCACGGACACCCAATCGTCGCCCTCGATCCTTGACCCGCCCGCCCCGGGAGCCACCGTGGTGATCGCGGTGTGGGACGTCACCGCGGGTTCCGGCAACGAAGTGCTCCACCCTGAGTATGGCGCGACCGGCCTCGTCACGGACGCGCAGGGGGAGCTGACGTATTTGTTCCGCCTGATGAGCGTGCCGAACAATTCGATTTGGGAGGTGCGCGTGAACGCGTTCTACGGCTTCTGGAATTTCTCCGCTCGACCGGACACGTTCATGATTAGCGCCGCGGCCGGCCTGAGCGTCGTCCTCGACCTGGACCGCCCAGAATACCAAGCGGGCGACACCGCCACGGCCACGGCATCCGTCACGGGAGCGGCGGGCGCCACACTCACATACTCGTTCGAGGTCCGGGATTCCAGCTCGTACTTCTGTGGCGCCCCCCCGCCCCAGGGAACGTTCCGAGGATCGCAGACAACCTCCACATCGCAGACGAGCGAGGACTACAGGTACGCCATCGACCGGAATTTCGTGGGCCGCTTGTGCTTCACCGTCGTGGCGGACGATGGGCAGGGAAATAGGGACGGGGATGTGGTGGAGGTCGACGTAGTCTTCGGTCGGCTTCTCGTGAACGCGAATCCGGACCGATATGTACCGAACCAGGCCGTCACATTCAGCTGGGAGCTTTCCAGCAACCGGATCCGGAACCCCAGCTACTTCTACGAAGTGCAGGGCGCCGGCGGGTCCCTGGTCTTATCCGGCGAGGCGGCGTCAAGCTTCGTGTTCACCGTGCCGGCGTCACCCGCCCCTTGGTACGACGTGAAGGTCACCGCGGTCGAAGCGGGGCGGGCGATCGAGGGCCGTCTGACGATTGTTCAGGTCGGCGGGTTCACCCTTGACATCACCTTGGACAGGGACTCGTACGCGCGCGGCGACACGGTAAAGGTCCACTACCGGGTAATCGCCCTGGGCGGTGACCCGCTGCCCTCGACATTCGACTTCCGCCTCGGGCTGGAGAACCTTCCGCTGACTTCGGTGGCCACGGCGAAGTCGCAAGGGGACCTCCAGTACGTCGTGCCGTCGAACGCGAACGAAGGGAGTCAGGAGTTCATCGTCTACGACGCGAACAGCGGCGCGGCGGCCCTTGAGGTCGTCAGGATCGGTGGAGGGAACCTGGCCGGCACGGCGGTGGACATTCTCGGCATCATCGCTCTGATCCTCGTGATCCTTCTGTTCGTGATGCTGATGCGCGGCGGCGTCCTCGGCGGCCTTCGCGCTCCCAAGGCGCCCAAACCGCCGAAGGAGGTCGCCCCGTCCCCGTCGACCCCGGTGTACGCGCCCCCGACGTCGCCCATGACCGTCACGTGCCGCTCGTGCGGCTCGCCGATCGAGATCACGACGAGCAAGCGGCCGATCGAGGTCATGTGCCCGAAGTGCGGGAACACGGAGATGGTCGCGTAGGGCCTTTTCACCCTACGCCTTCCCCTTTAACCCGCGACCTTCCCCACGAACGAGCGTACCCTGGCCATCCCCGTCCGGATGTCCTCCTGGGAGCAGGCGTAGGAGAACCGGAGGTGGCCCTCCCCCGCCGCGCCGAATGCGGAGCCGGGCGTCACCGCCACACGCGCCTCCGTCAGCAGGCGCTCCGCGAACTCGTCGCTCGGGATGTCCGCGTCGTATCGGGGAAAGAAGTAGAACGCCCCGGCGGGGCGGGAGACGTGGAATCCCGGGATCGACGCGAACTCCCCCATCATGAGGTCCCGCCGCGCGCGGAACTCGTCGACCATCGACTGGACGACCGCCGGGGCTCCGTTCAGAGCCGCCACGCCCGCCATCTGGACGAACCCTGGGGCGCACGTGATCGTGTGTTCCTGCACCTTCACAAGCTGCTTCACCAACGACGTCTCCCCGCAGAGCCATCCGAGCCGCCAGCCGGTCATCGCGTACGTCTTCGAGAAGCCGTGGACCGTGACGGTCCGGTCGAACATGCCGTCGAACGAGGCGGGGCTGTAGTGCGACCCCTCGTACCGGATCTTCTCGTAGATCTCGTCGCTGACCAAGAAGAGGTCGTGGTCCATGACGACGTCGCAAAGGCCCTTCAGCGTCTCCTTCGAGAACACGGACCCAGCGGGGTTGCTCGGGGAGTTGATGACCAGGACCTTCGTGCGGTCCGTGATCGCCGGGGCCACGGCCTCCGGCGTGAGCTCGAATCCCGTGGATTCGTCCGCAGCGACGGGCACGGGTCGACCCCCTGCCAGGTGGACCATTGGCGCGTAGGACACCCAGCCCGGATCTTGGAACAAGACCTCGTCGCCGGGCTCGACGAGGCCCATGAGCGTGATGAACAGCGCGTGTTTCGTCGGGGCGACGAGGACGCCCTCCGGACCGCAGGGGACCGCGTTCTCCCGCTTCATCTTCTCCGCGATCGCCTCGCGCAGCGCGGGGATACCCTGAGGCCCCACGTACTTCGTCATGCCCGCGTCCAGCGCGCGTTTGGCGGCCTCGACGATGTGTGACGGTGTGGGGAAATCGGGTTCGCCCACGGAGAAGGAAACGAGATCCTCGCCGCGGGCCTTCAATTCGTTTACGAGCGCGCCCAAGCGGACCGTCGCGGACGGCGTGATGGGCTTCAGGCGGGCCGCGACGGGGCGCATCCCGCCGCGCATCGCGGGCCTCTACTAAGCCTTATCGCGCGGTCGCATGCCGCCAGGTCATCGGTGTGCGAAGCAGCACGTGATGCCGTCCGCACCGATCGAGTCGACCCGCACGAACCCGAACCGCTCGAACTGCACGACGTCACCTTCCCTGGCGCTTCGCAGGTTCGACTCCGCGAGGCCTTCCGACACCCCGCCGTCGGGCATCACGACGCGCGTCGCGACGCCGTGGGGCTCGGCAACCCACTGAATCTTCGGGACGTCTTTCAGCTCGCGGCCCGTGAACTCCGACCGCACGTCCAAGACTACATTGCAAAAGTCCTTGAGTCGCACCTCTTGGCGCGTGAACGCATCGTAGTCGACGTGCGGGACGTAGACGATCGGCGACACCGCCAGGGCCCTCGTGCCGCGCTCCGGAAAGTCCGGGTGGACCGGCGCCTGGACCTGGTCGATGGCCGGCAGCCCCTCGATCGTGATCTTCACCGGCTCGGGGACGAAGAAGTACCGGTTCGCGGACGCGTCGATGACCTTGCGGTTCTCCGCGTACAGGTTGTCCGCGCTGACCTCGACGTCCGTCAGGGAGATCCCGAAGGATAGGATGAACGTCCGCAACGCCTCCGGGGAGATCCCGCGGCGGCGAAGGGACTGGAGCGTCCACGTGCGGGGGTCGTCGACACCCGCCAGACGGCCTTCCCGGATGTCCCGCGCGAGCTGGCTCTTGCTCAGGTCCATGTCCTTGAAGAAGAGGAAGCCGTAGTGGATGAACTCCGGGCGGCGCTGCACGTCCAGGCGGTCCCAGATCGCCCTCTCCATCTCGTCCTCCATGACGAGGTCCTTGCCGCGGAGCACGTGCGTGACTCCCAGCAGGTGGTCGTCCACCGCCCAGGAGAACTCGAGGAGCGGCCACACGCGGTACTTCCTGCCCACGCGCGGATGCTCGCGCTCGCTGATCCGGAAGAGGACGCGGTCCCGGAACGCGGGGTTCGGGTGCCTCACGTCCGTCCGGATCCGGACGATCGCCTCCCCCTCCCCGAACTCGCCCTTGAGCATCCGCCGCCAGAGGTCGAGGTTCTCCTCGGGCGCGCGGCCCCGGTGTGCGCACGCGACGCCCTTCTCCCGGTTTGCCCTCAGGTCCGCGGGCGGGCACTCGCACACGTACGCGCCGCCGCGCGCGAGGAGCAGGTCGCCGGTCTGGTAGAACGCGGGCATGCGGTCGCTCTTGTAGATCTCCTCGTGGACGCTCACGCCGAGCCACCCGATCCCATCGCGGATGAGGTCGTACGCTTCCGGCATCAGGGGCTTCTGCTCGCTCCCGATCGTGTCGTCGTACGCGAGGATGAGCTTCCCGCCGTATCGGCGCACGTAGTAGTCGTTCAGGAAGATCGCGCGGGCGTGGCCGATGTGGAGGGGGCCTGAGGGGAACGGCGCAAAGCGCATCACGACGGATCCGCGGACGTTCGAAAGGTCGGGCAACTCGCGCGCCTTCACCTCCCGCCGTCTCTTGAGCAGCTCGGGGGCCGTCCCCTCGATCTCCGCCCGCTGGGCGTCCCGGTCGAGGGCGTTCACCGCGGCGACGACGTCCTCGACGAGCTTCGTTAGGTCCTTCGCGCGGGGTCGGAGGGACGCGTCCTCCGCGAGGAGGCGGCCCAACACGGCCTTCGCGTTCGCCCTTCCATCGTGCTGGACAGCGTTGAGGAGCGCATACTTCCGTGCGAGATCGCGGACCACGCGCGTCGAATCCGAGGTCGCTAGATAAACGTATGTCGGCCTAGCTCTCCATGTACGCGCGCGTGATCGTCACGGTCTGCGTCGGTGGTCCGTCGTACGAAGGTTCCCCCGACGGGAACAGCCCGCCGATCCCGCGCACCAGGGACTCGCCGGAAACCACGTGCCCGAAGACCACGTACGGCCAGGCGAAGTTGTCGAGCGAGGGATTGTTGTTCAGGTTGATGAAGAACTGGCTCGTCGCGGTGTCCTTCGAACTCGCCTCGTTCGCGTCCCCGGAGCGGGCCATCGCGACGGAGAGGTACTCGTTCAGGAGCCCCGTGCTCTCCCACGCGACGGAGGCCGCACCCGACACCGCGCCTCCCTGGATCACGAAGCTCGCCGCCACCCGGTGAAATGAGTTCCCGTCGTAGTCGCCGTTCTCCACGAGCTGGATGAAGTTGGCCGCCGTCCCAGGGGCCCGCTCGTCGAGGTGGATCTTGATGACGCCCGAGAACGACCCGTAGGTGACCTCCAAGACCGCGATCCGCGAAACGGAGGGACCGGGCGGGTTCGGCGGGCTGGACGGCTGCTGGGCGAGCGCCCAGTACCCGGCACCCACGACGGCGGACACCACGCCGATGACGGCGATCAGTTGCCACGGGAACGTGACCGTCGCGGCCCTCGCGGCCGCCCTCGCGGAACCGGTCGCGACCTTGGGGGCCCGCGTTCCCTCCACGTGGACCGTGCTCACGTGCCGGCGGAGCCGCTCCTTGCGGACCTTCGCGCCGCACTTCGGGCACGTCGCCATCGTCGCCTGGGGCACGTTCGATTCCAATGTCCGGTCGGACGAAAAGCCTTTGGGCGGCCCCAAGGCGCCGTGCATCCCCCCCGGCGGCACCGCCAAATACCGCGCCCCCCTTCCGCGCTCGGGTCCTCCCATGGCGGTTCGCGAATGGCTGGAGACGTTCCGGGACGACGTGGTCACGATCGATGCACCGGTGAGCCGCGAACTCGAGGTGACCCGCCATCTGCTCGCGAACCCTCGCGCCCCGGTCCACTTCCGCGACCTCGACGGGTATGAGGGCGTCGGCGGCCTGTGGGCCAGCCGGGCCCGGATCGCGCGCGCGATGACGATCCCGGAGGAAGGCCTCCTCGACGCCGTGGGGGACTCCCAGCGCCACCCGGAGGACGTCCGCCTCGTGGACCACGCGGACTTCTCCGCGAACGAGAGCACGGACTTCGACCTCCGGGACTCCCCCGTCCCGAAGTTCTACCCGAAGGACGCCGGCCGGTACATCACGGCCGGCGTGTGGGTCGCGGAATGGGAGGGGAAGCGGAACCTGAGCTTCCACCGGATCCTCCTCCTCGACGCACGGCGCGGCGTCGCCCGGATCGTGCCGCGCCATCTGCGCACGATGCACGGCCAGGCGCAGGCGGCGGGTCAGGAGCTGAAGGTGGCCGTCTGCATCGGCCTCGACCCTTGGCTGCTGATCGGCGGCGGCACGAGCGTGGAGTACGGCGTCGATGAATCCCGCATCGCGTCCTCCCTGAAGCGGCGGACGCTCGGCCAGCCGGTCGAGTGCGTGAAGCTGAAGAACGGGCTCACGGTCCCCGCCGACGCCGAGTACGTGCTCGAGGGGCGCCTCACCGGGGAAACGCACGATGAGGGACCGTTCGTGGACGCGGTGCTCACGTACGATCGCGTGCGGCAGGAGCCCGTCGTGGAGTTCGAACGGGTGTATCACCGCCAGGACCCGATCTTCCACATGATCCTCGGCGGGAGCGACGAGCACTTCAACTTCATGGGCATGCCGCGCGAGCCCGTGATCCGCGACGGGGTCTCGAAGGTCGTGCCGCGCGTCGCGGGGGTGCGGCTCACGGAGGGCGGCTGCGCGTGGCTCCATGCGGTCGTCGCGATCGAGAAGCACACGGACGGCGACGGCAAGAACGCGATCATGGCGGCGTTCGCGTCCCACACGAGCCTCAAGCACGTGACCGTCGTCGACGCGGACGTGAACGTCTGGGATGACCGCGAGGTCGAGTGGGCGGTGGCCACACGCTTCCAGGCGGACCGTGGGCTCGTGGTCCTCACGGGCGTCCGGGGCTCGTCGATCGACCCGAGCGCCGGCGAGACCACCGCCAAGATGGGGATCGACGCGACGCGACCCCTGACCGCGAAGCCGGAGATGTTCCTCAAGGCGACGCTGTGAACGCGGGGTGCGGACCGCCACGGAAGTACATTTCGTGGGAGTGCCCGGCCCATCCACCCGTCCGTTATCAGGTCGGGACACGTGCGGATGAACCTTTAAGTAAGACCGCGGCGCATTCGTGACTCCGAGAATCCATGGGTCGCGTCCTCGCACTCCTCTTGGCGGCGGCGGCAATCGCACCCGCGGTCGGCGCACTCCTCCCGGTTCCGACCGGGGCCCCCGCGATCGCTCGCGCGGCCACGGACCCCGCGGCATACGGGCCCCACCTGATGCTCCCGAACCCGGACGTCTACCCCCGCGCGCCCTTCGTGCAGCCGACGGGATGGACGGGGACGCCGCCGGGCACCCGAGGCGCCGCGAACGCTCCCACAGCCACGGGCCCCCAGGACGTGCTGGTCCTCATGATCGATTTCACGGACGTGCAGGGCGCCCCGGGGTCGTCCGCGCAGATCGGCGCGCTCATGAACGGGCCGACGGACAGCGCGGCGGACTTCTACGCGGAGACGAGCTGGGGTCAGCTCGCCCTCCAGGGCACGGTGTTTCCGGCTTCGAGTTGGCTCTCCTCGACCCGCTCCATGGCCTACTACGGCGCCGACAGCTCCACGTCGTCCTTCGACGACGCGAACGGTCCCATCTATGACCTCGTCGTGGAGGCCGTCCAGGCCGCGGACTCCGCCGGCATGAACTTTGCCAACCCGAGCTTCGACCGCGACGGCGGGGTCGGGGACGGGGTCCTCGACCACCTGATCGTCGTCCATGCGGGCGGCGCGCAGGAGGAAGGCGGGTCCTCGAACCAGATCTGGTCGCACCGGTGGTCCGTCGTCGACGCGGACCCGGGGGTCCCGGGGAACCAGCGGCTCATGGCGGACGGGGTGCAAATCTACGGGTATATCATGACCTCCGAGTCTTCTCCCCTCGGCGTCTTCGTGCATGAGCTCGGCCACGACTTCGGTCTCCCAGACCTCTACGACACGGACGACACGGACGGAATCACTGACGGGGTCGGGAAGTGGGACGTCATGGGCACCGGATCATGGAACGCGCTGACGGGGCAGAACCGCGGGACGATGCCCGCGCACTTCAGCGCGTGGAGCAAGGTCAAGCTCGGGTGGGTACAGCCGAATTCCGTCACGTCCGCCCTCCTCGGACAAGCCATCGACCAAACGGAGACGAGGACGCCCGGGGGCGCAATCCCCCAGGTGTTCAAGCTTCCAATCCAGACGACCGGGCTTGAGGAGTACTTCGTCATCGAAAACCGCCAGCAGGTCGGCTTCGATCGCGGGCTCCCCGGTGCCGGGTTGCTGATCTGGCACATCGACGAGGCGATCCCCGGAAACGGGAACGACGCGCACCGCCTCGTGGACCTCGAGGAGGCGGACGGGAACGACCGGCCGACGCAGGCTGCGGACTCGTGGGAGAGCACTGTGGACGGGTTCGGGCCGGAGAGCTCGCCGAACTCGAACTCCTATGCGAATCAGCGGACGGGCTGGAAGGTCCGGAACATCTCCGGGTCCGGGGCCGCGATGACCGCCGACCTGTCCCGCGAGGTGGACGACGACCTCGTGGTCATGGGCATCCAGCGCCCGTGGGCCGTGGCGGTGGGCGGGAACGCCGCCGTGACGATCACCGTCGGAAACCGGGGCGCCCGGGAACAGCAGGGCTTCGCCGTCCGGCTCCACGTGTACCTCGACGCGTACCCTTCGCCCGTCGTCTGCTGCTCCGACCAGACGGTCGCCTCTCTCCGTCGCGGGGAGGCCCGGAACCTCTCGTGGACCGTGCCCTTGGCGTCGGAAGGGAAGTACATCCTCGAGGCCTCCGTGCCCCTGGCCCTCGACGAGATCCCGGAGAACAACTTCATGTTCGGCCACATCAACGCCGGCACGTACTACTTCCACGACGACGTAGAGGCCGGGAACCGGGGCTGGACGCGCAACGGCACGGGGTCCGACCCGGTCCGCTGGGAGATCGTCCAAGACGGCAACACGAGCGGGAGCCACGGCGGAGCGTACGCATGGAAGTTCGGCCCCCAGACGGGACTGTGCGTGTTGTGCCCGGAGTTCCACACGCTGACGTCCGTGGATGTGAGCTTCGCCTCCGGCAGCCCGCTCTACTTCTATTTATGGCATCGATATGACCTGCGGGGCCGGGTCGAGCTGAACGGCTCGGCGGAGACGGACGTCGCGTATCTCAACGTCATTGTGGACGGTACGCCGCGGGAGGAATTGGAGTTCACCGGGGCGCAGTCGGACTGGGGGCTCGTGTACGCGGACCTGACCCAATGGGCGGTCGGGGCGTCGACGCTCGTCGTCCAACTCAGCGCCTCGTCGGGGGTGTTCACGGGAACGGGAGGGTGGTGGGTCGACGACATCGTCGTGGCACGAACGCCGCTCCGCGGCGGACTCGTCGCCCGCGCCGTGAACTCGGAGGTCGTCGTCGAGCCCGGCGGGGTCGCGTTCTTCCGGTTCAAACTCGCGAACGTCGGGGACGAGGACGAACGGGTGAGGTTCTCTCTCGCACTGCCCACCGGATGGTCGGCGGCAATCGGCGTCAACCAGTCGTACATGCAGGCGTATGACACCGCCCTGATTGACATGGGACCGGACTCGGAGGCGAACCTCTTCCTCGGGTTCCAGGTCGGGGACGCGCAGCGGGGGACCCGGCACAGCATCCCCGTGACGGCCTCCAGCACCCTGAACACGTCGATCTCCGCGACGTTCGACACCCTCACGATCATCAACGACCCGTTCGGCCTCGCGGGCTTGACCCAGTACCTGTTCGTCTTCCTGATCGTCTTCGCGGCGGTGATCGTGATCGCGGTGATCCTCGACGCGGTGAAGAAGCAGAAGGGCACCTATCGACGGTGGTGACGGAGCCTCGGGCGCCGTGGGCGGGCGTGAACGGCTCGGAGTGCCGCCACATTCACCCCTCCCGTCCTCGACCTTATATCGGCGCGGACCCCTCGCGGGGCCGTGCACGTGGAGCATCCCCTCCTCCGCCGCGGCGCGATCGAGGACCGCGCGTACCAGGGGAACATCGCGCGCGCGTGCCTGGAGCGGTCCACCCTGGTCGTCCTTCCGACCGGGATGGGCAAGACCGTCATCGCCGCCCTCGTAATCGCGGAGATCCTCCGCTCGAGGGGGGGCCGCGTCCTGTTCCTCGCGCCCACGAAGCCCCTCGTGGAGCAGCACGCCGCCTACCTCCGGGACGCGCTGCTCGCGGGGGACGTGGCCGTGTTCACCGGGGAGAAGCCCCCGGAGGACCGGGAGCTCGAGTGGCGCGCCAGCAAGATCGTCTGCTCCACGCCCCAGGTGGTCGAGAACGACCTGCGGCATGAGCGCATCACCCTGGAGGAGGTGTCCCTCGTCGTGTTCGACGAGGCGCACCGGGCGGTCGGGGACTACGCCTACGTGGACGTCGCGGCGGCCTACCGGGAACGCGGCGGCCTCGTCCTCGGCATGACCGCGAGCCCGGGGAGCCAGGTCGAGAAGATCCTCGAGGTGTGCGGCAACCTCGGGATCTCCGGCGTCGAGATCCGCACGGAGCTCGATCCCGACGTCGCCCCCTACGTGCATGGAATCCTGGTGGAGAAGATCCCGGTCGACGTGCCCCGGGAGACCGCCCGCATGCGAGACCTGTTGCGCGCCGCGCTCGAGGAGCAGGTCGAGTCCCTGCGCAGGCTCGGATATCTGACGACCGCACCCCGGCCCACGACGCGGGACCTCCTTGCGGTCGGCCGCCAAGTGCGCGCGGAGCTCGACTCGGGCCGACGGGCGGGACAGACGTTCCGCGCCGCCACGGTCCAAGCGCTCGCGATGAAAATCAACCATGCGATCGAACTCGCGGAGACCCAGGGGCTGGAGACGCTCGCGAACTACGTGGGGCGGGTGCGCGCGGGCGGCGATTCCCGCGCGGACAAGGCGTTCCTGGGCCACCCGAAGGTGGCGGAGGCCCTTGCGCTTGCGTCGAGCGCGGACCCGGAGCATCCCAAGGTCCGCCGTGCGGTCTGGGCGGTGCGGGACCAGTTCATGAGGAAGTCCGACTCCCGCGTGATCCTGTTCACGCACTACCGCGACATGGCCACGGTCATGGAGCGGGAGCTGGCACGGCTCCCCGGGGTCCGCCCCGTCCGCTTCGTCGGCCAGGCCTCCCGCGCGGGAGACGTGGGGCTCACCCAGAGGGAGCAGGTGGAGATCCTCGACAAGTTCCGCGCGGGGGAGTACAACGTGGTCGTCGCGACCTCCGTGGCGGAAGAGGGGCTGGACGTGCCGCAGGTCGACCTCGTCGTGTTCTACGAGCCGGTCCCGTCGGAGATCCGGACGATCCAGCGGCGCGGGCGGACCGGGCGGCGGTACGAGGGCCGCGTGGCGGTGCTCGTCACGAGGGACACCCGGGACGAGGCGTACCTGTACTCCGCCCGACGGAAGGAGCGGAAGATGCACACGGAACTCGACCGTCTCCGCAAGGATCTACGGCAGCGGATCTTCGTCGGAACCCCCACGGGGGAGACGTTCGTGTCCGGAGACCCGGCGAAACGCATCGACAGTCTGCGCGGAACGCGGCCGAAACCGGAGAGTGTCCCCAGCCCGAGGCGGCCTGGGCAGGCGGACCTCGCGGACTTCTGATCGCCGTTCGCTTTATGCTTCCGTCGCAGATGGCGTTCGCGAGAGGCAGCGATGGCCCGGTGCCCGGAGTGCGGCTTCGACGTGGAGCCGGGAGACGACGAGTGCCCGAACTGCGGGGCGATCCTCGGCGACTACGAGGAGTCCGAGGAATTCGAGGAGTAGGCTGACCCGCGAGCCCGCGGCGTGGGGACGCGAGTCCAAGGCGTGGCGATTTTTCCGTCTCGGAGTGATGCGCCCAACCCATGGCCTGGTCGTGCGACCCGGCCGCCAATCCCTTGAAATAGGGTAGCCCCAATCTCTTCGTGGGGGGCCCGTGTCGACTTGGGTGCGGATGAAGGACAAGACGTACTTCACACTCGGCGCGCTGCTCCTCGTCGGCGGCATCGTCATGGTCCTCACGGCGATCGTGCTCACGATGAGCCCGCCCCGGGGCACGCCCGCGTTTGAGGCGGGGCAGAGCCTCATTGTCGGAGCCTTCTGCACGGGGGTCGCCATCGTGCCCGGGGCGCTCCTGATCTGGCGCGGCTTCAAGGCGCGCGCGTTCGCAAAGGAGCTCGAGGAGTTCTCCGGATGGGTCCGGGCGTACCGCCGGATTGGCCTCGCGGACCTCGCGCGGAAGCTCGGGAAGAGTGAGATGGAGACGGAAAAACTGCTCGTCACCGTGGTGGACCGGGGGCTCGTGCGCGGCTTCATCGATCGGGCGGCGAACGAGTTCGTGGTCCCCGAAGCGATCGGCCAATCGATGTTCGTAGGCGCGTGCCCGCGCTGCGGCGCGAACGTGCAGCGGCAGTTCCTGGTCGGGGAGACCCCCGTCTGCCCCTACTGCAGTTCGGTCATCGCGGCCTCCGTGCCCCCGCCCCCTCCCCCACCGCCGGCGTACGTCCGTCGCTAGTCGACCTTGCTCGACTTGGTCTCCCGCCTCAGGCAAGGCTGGGCAAGTCCTCGATGGGGGATCGCCACCCCTGTGCTCTCCCACCGGAGTTCCGCACGACGGCCATGGAAGGGTTTTATACCCCCTCGACCTAAGCGCGACCCCTCATCAGGTGAATCGTTGCCCCAAGGTCTCCACGCCGCCAGGAAGCTCCGGAAGGACCGCCAGGACGCCCGCTGGGCGGACCGGTACTACAAGCGCCGCGTGCTCCACCTGAAGGAGAAGTCGGACCCCCTCGAGGGCGCCGCGCAGGCCCGCGGCATCGTCCTGGAGAAGGTCGCGATCGAGGCGAAGCAGCCGAACTCCGCACTCCGCAAGTGCGTCAAGGTGCAGCTGATCAAGAACGGCCGCCAGATCACGGCATTCGCCGTCGGGGACGGCGCGATCAACTTCATCGACGAGCACGATGAGGTCCTCGTGGAGGGGATCGGAGGTCGCATGGGCCGGTCCTACGGGGACATCCCCGGCGTGCGGTACAAGGTCATCAAGGTCAACAACGTGTCCTTGGACGAACTCGTCCGGGGACGTCAGGAGAAGCCGGTGCGCTGATGGCGGACGAGGCCCCGGACCCGGAAGGACCGCCCCCGCCGGAAGGCACGCCCTCGCCGCCGGAATCCGCGCCGCCGCCACCGGAGGGCGTGTCCCCGCTCGCGGCACCGGAGGGGGAGGCGCCCGCGCCCGAGCGGCCGAGGAAGAAGCCCGCGAAGAAGAAACCCTCCTACCAGCTCCGCCTGTTCGAGCGATGGGACACGAGCGAGGTCGTGGTCCACGACAAGGGCCTCGATCGGTACATCAACCTCTCTCCGATCGTGATCCCGCACACGGCCGGCCGCCACGCGAACAAGCCGTTCGGCAAGGGCAAGACGAACATTGTCGAGCGGCTGATCAACAACATGATGCGGTTCGAGCTGTACACGGGGAAGAAGAGCAAGGCGATCAAGATCGTGACGCAGGCGTTCACGATCATCGAGGAGCAGGCGAAGAAGAATCCCGTGCAGGTCCTCGTGGACGCGCTCGAGAAGGCGGCGCCGCGCGAGGAGATCACCCGTCTCCGGTTCGGCGGCATCTCCGTGCCCCGCGCGGTGGACATCGCGCCCGGGAGGCGGCTCGATGTCGCGCTACGGAACCTGTCCAACGGCGCGGTCCTGTCGACGTTCAAGAGCGGCGCGTCGAAGAAGACCCTCGAGAAGGAGAGGGGGTTCGAGCCGATCGCCCAGTTCCTTGCGCAGGAGATTCTGGCAGCGGCGCGCGGGGACATGGCGAGCTCCGCGATTGCGAAGAAAGAGGAAATCGAGCGGGTGTCAGCGTCCGCGCGGTAGTTTGGTGCGTCCCCCCGAGGGAATCGTTAAGTACGGGCTCCAAAGTAGGAGCGTGACCGCGCATGGGACGAAAGGAGGACAACATCCGGAAGGCGCAGGACCTTATCCACACGAAGGAGCAGATTCGAAACATCGGGACCGCGGCCCACATCGATCACGGGAAATGTGTCTCCGGTGATGCGAGAATATGGGTCGATGGCTTGTGGATCGCGGCCGGAGATCTGTGGGCGCGCTACTCGTCACTGGAACCAGTCCCCAACCGCCAAGGTGCGGACGTGCGCCAGGTCCCAAATGGGTCTCTGTGGACTCGCTCCATCAACATCTCATCGGGGGAGACACAATTTGCGGAGATTACCCATGTGTGGCGGCTCCGAGCAACGGAGCCTCTCTTGGAGATCGAGACTCGAGATGGGCGAAGACTCCGCACGACGCGGGAGCATAGGTTCGTCGCCGCCAAAGGGCATGAGCTGGAGTTCCGAGAAGCGAACCAGTTAAGGAAGGGGGACATGCTGGCGGTTCCCAGGCGGCTCCCGTCGCGAGACGACGAGCCATGGTCGGATCTTGAAGCGACCGTTGTGTCCCGCCTTGCCGCAGATCCACGCTTCCACTTCGAACTGACGGCCGAAGGAGAAACCTTTCTAGGGCTAGGGGGCATCGTCAATGGCGCGTCGCTCTTCGAGGCCGCCGCCAAGTCAGGATTCTCTCGCGATGCCGTCTACCGCCAGATCTGGCGCGTGACCTACAGGGTCGGTACGAAGAAAGCAGCGTCCCCGATGTACTTGCCGAAGCGGGCCTCTATGGAGCGATTCTTCCGATACCTTGGCCTTCTCTACGGAGACGGTGACGGGAATGGATTCCTTCACGGGGCGGACGAGGATCTCATTCACGAGGTGTTGGCGTCGCTTCAGGGATTCGTCCCAAAGCCCGCGATCGCCCGCCATCCCCCGCGGGTCCCGCGCGTCGAGAGTCGATCGAAGACTCTCTTGATGTTTCTTCATGTCGTCCTCGGCTACCCTCTTCTCGCGAAGGCGCGAACGATGCGGCTACCCGATCTCCTATTCACGGCCCCGATATCAACGGTCAGGGCCTTTGTTCAGGGATACTTCGACGCAGACGGCTCTGTCGAATCAGGCCGGCGCGCGGTGACCGCGACTAGTGCGTCCCCCACCTTCCTAGGCGACCTCCAGCTCCTGCTCCTGCGCTTGGGGGTGCGAGCTATCCTCGATCAAGGCGTGTCGCACTCCACATTGTACGTCTCCGGCCGAACCAACCTCTCTCGATTCCCGCGGCTGCACGATTCTGAGAAATCGAGCCGACAGGCGGGCCTGGAAGCACGAGCCGGTCCCTCCTATGTGGTGGATCTCGTCCCCGTCAACTGGAACAGACTGCAAACGAACACGTGGAAGACGAGAACCTACGCACGTCTGGAACAGAAGCCATCCTCAGCATCCCTAATCCTCATGGCCGGGAGCGATTTCGAGGAACTCGAGCCAGTCCTCAATCAAGATGTCGCTTTCGTCGAAGTTCACAGCGTTCATCGAGTCGAGGAAGAATGGGTCTACGACTTCTCTGTTCCTGGCCCGCGAAATTTCGTGGCTGAGGGCTTCTTTGTTCACAACACGACGCTATCCGATTCGCTAATCGCCGGCGCAGGGATGATGAGCGAGGAACTGGCCGGCACGCAGCTGTTCATGGACTTCGACGAGCAGGAGCAGGCGCGAGGCATCACGATCAATGCTGCGATCGCCTCGATGGTCCATCAGTTCGACGGGAAGGCGTACCTCGTCAACCTGATCGACACGCCCGGCCACGTGGACTTCGGCGGTGACGTCACCCGCGCGATGCGTGCGATCGACGGCGTGATCATCCTCGTGGACGCGGTCGAGGGCGTCATGCCGCAGACGGAGACCGTCATCCGGCAGGCGCTGAAGGAGCGCGTGAAGCCCGTCTTATTCATCAACAAGGTGGACCGCCTCATCAACGAGCTGAAGCTGGACGCGGACCGCATGCAGCAGCGGTTCGTGAAGATCATCACGGACGTCAACGTCCGCATCAGGAAGATCCTCCCCGACGAGCTGAAGGGACCGTGGGCGCTGAACGTCGAGGCAGGGAACGTCGCGTTCGGCAGCGCGCGGAACAAGTGGGCGATCTCCGTGCCGTACATGAAGAAGACGGGGATCACGTTCAAGGAGATCTACCGCTACCTGTCGGAGGAGAAGCAGGACGACCTCAGCAAGCGGGCGCCGCTCCACCAGGTCGTCCTCGACATGGTCATCCACCACCTGCCGAACCCGCTCGTCGCCCAGCCGATGCGGATCCCCGTGATCTGGAAGGGAGACCCCGAGAGCCCCGTCGGGAAGGCGATGACGAAGGTGAAGGAGGATGCCCCCGTCGCCTACATGGTGACGAAGATCATCGTCGACCCCCAGGCGGGGGAGGTCGCCGCGGGCCGCCTGTTCAGCGGGAGGATCCGACGCGGCCAAGAGCTCTGGGTGTCCGGGATGCCGCATCCACAGCGCGTTCAGACCGTCGCGATGATCGTGGGGCCGGAGAGGGTCCCGGTCGAAGAGATCGACGCGGGGAACGTGGTCGCCGTCATCGGCCTGAAGGACGCGATCGCGGGGTCCACGGTCAGCGACGATCGGTCGATGCAGGCGTTCGAGCCCATCGTGCACTACTCGGAGCCGGTCGTCACCGTCGCGATCGAGGCGAAGGCCACCGCGGATCTGCCCAAGCTCGTCGAGGTGCTCCGGAAGATCGCGAAGGCGGACCCGAGCATCGAGGTGGACATCAACCAGGAGACGGGCGAGCACCTTATGTCGGGGATGGGCGAGCTCCACCTGGAGATCACGCAGTACCGGATCGTGAACGACTACAAGGTCCCCATCACCGCGAGCGCGCCGATCGTCGTGTACCGGGAGCGCGTCCGCGGGGCGGGCGGCCCGTTCGAGGGGAAGTCCCCGAACAGACACAATCGCTTCTACGTCGAGGCGGAACCGCTCGCCGACGCGATCGTGGCGGCGATCCACGAGGGGGCGATCCCCAGCGGCCAGCGCATCAAGGACGCGAAGGCGCTCGCGAGACAGCTGCAGGATCTCGGGATGGACAAGGACGAGGCTAAGAACGTCGTGTGGATCAAGGACACGAACATGCTGATCGACGCGACGAAGGGGATCCAGTACCTGAACGAGACGATGGAGCTCGTGAAGGAAGCCTACACGGAGGCGATGACGAAGGGCCCGCTCGCACAGGAGAAGTGCATGGCGATGAAGATCCGCCTCGTCGACGCGAAACTGCACGAGGACAGCGTGCACCGCGGCCCTGCGCAAGTGATTCCGGCCGTTCGGAGCGCGATCTATGGGGCGATGGTCCAGGGCGAGCGGATCCTCATGGAACCGAAACAGAAGCTGTTCCTCGACCTTCCGCAGGACGTGATGGGCGCCGCGATCGGCGACGTGCAGAGTCGGCGCGGCACCATCGAGGACATTCAGCAGGAGGGCGAGGTCACGAAGATCTCCGCGAAGGTCCCTGTGGCGGCGATGTTCGGGTTCGCGACCGCCATCCGCGGCGCGACGCAGGGCCGCGTCCTCTGGTCCACGGAGAACGCCGGTTTCCAGCCGGTTCCGTCGGACCTCCAGGGAGACGTCGTCCGGGGAATCCGGGAGCGCAAGGGACTCGCGCCCGAGCCGTACGACGAGGCGTACTACGCTGCGTGAGGCATTTCGGGTTTCCTCCATATCTCGGTAAGAAAACCATATATAGGGATAGGCTCTAAGGGCCGGCTACGGTGGAAAAATGGCAGCGAAACCGCATCTGAACCTCGTGTTCATCGGCCACGTCGACCACGGGAAGTCGACGACCGTCGGCCGGATCCTGTACGACACGGGGCACGTCGAACCGCACATCCTCGAGGGGTTCCGGAAGGAGGCCGAGCAGAAGGGGAAGGCCACCTTCGAGTTCGCCTGGGTCATGGACCGGGTGAAGGAGGAGCGCGAGCGCGGCCTCACGATCGACGTCGCGCACCAGCGGTTCGAGACGGACAAGATCTACTTCACGATCATCGATGCGCCCGGGCACCGGGACTTCGTCAAAAACATGATCACGGGGACGTCCCAGGCGGACGGCGCGGTCCTCGTCGTGTCCGCCGCGGAGGGGGTGCAGGCGCAGACGAAAGAGCACATCTTCCTCGCGCGGACGCTGGGCGTGGCCCAGATCATCGTGGGGGTGAACAAGATGGACGCGACGAAGCCGGCGTACAACGAGAACCGGTTCGGCGAGATCCGGACGGAGGTGACGGGCCTCCTGAAGGCGGTCGGATACAAGGTCGACGACATCCTGTTCGTCCCGCTCAGCTCGTACAAGGGCGACAACATCACCAAGGCGTCGACGAACCTCGGGTGGTACAAGGGCCCGACGATCGTCGACGCGCTGAACACGCTGAAGGAGCCGCCGAAGCCGACGGACAAGCCGCTCCGCCTCCCCGTCCAGGACGTGTACACGATCAAGGGGATCGGCACGGTCCCCGTGGGGCGCGTGGAGACCGGCGTGATGAGGCCGGGGATGAAGGTCTCCTTCCAGCCTGCGGACAAGGTGGGCGAGATCAAGTCGATCGAGATGCACCACGAGCAGATCCCGGAGGCGGTCCCGGGGGACAACGTGGGCTTCAACGTCCGCGGGGTCGAGAAGAAGGACATCCGGCGCGGCGACGTCGCGGGCCCGGTGGACAACCCGCCGACGGTCGCGAAGTCCTTCACCGCCCAGATCATGGTGCTCAACCACCCCTCCGTGATCACGCCCGGCTACACGCCCGTGTTCCACGCGCACACCGCGCAGGTCGCGTGCACCTTCGAGGAGCTCCAGAAGAAGCTGGACCCGAAGACGGGCGCGACGAAGGAGGAGAAGCCCGAGCTCCTCAAGACCGGGGACGCCGCGATCGTCAAGATCCGGCCCACGAAACCGATGGTCATCGAGCCCGCGAAGGCCTTCCCGCAGCTCGGTCGATTCGCGATCCGTGACATGGGCCAGACCGTAGCCGCGGGGATGTGCATCGATGTCGAGAAGCGTTGAACCCCCTTCCCCCTTTTCTCATCCTTGTTTTGGTGACTGAATGGCGCAGAAGGCGCGCATCTCGCTCTCCGGCACCGACCCGAAGAAGGTCGACAACGTGTGCCAGCAGATCAAGTTGATCAGCGAGCGGACGGGCGTCGCAATGGGTGGGCCGATCGCGCTGCCGACGCGGCGGCTCGTCGTGCCGGTGCGGAAGTCCCCCGACGGCGAGGGGTCCGAGACGTGGGACCGGTGGGAGATGCGGATCCACAAGCGGCTCATCGACCTCGACGCGGACGAACGGGCGTTGCGGCAGCTCATGCGAATCCGCGTGCCGGACGGCGTGAACATCGAGATCGTGCTGCGCTCGTAGCCCGATAGGTTTTTGGCGGCATCCCTCTACGGAGGGGCGGGCCGGTAGATCAGCGGAAGATCGCCTGCTTTGCAAGCAGGAGGCCCTGGGTTCAAATCCCAGCCGGTCCACTGCTCCTCTCGAATTGGCCCCCTCACCCCGCGAGGTGGGCCTTCAGAGTCCATGAGTCGTCCATGGTCCCCTCAGGGCACCTTGCAGCGGCCCCACGTCTGAATCGGCCGAGAAGTCGCAGCGCGCACAGTCTCTCGGCCACCCGCCATGGTCCTTCCGATTGCCTCGCAGCGGTCCTGGCGATTGTGCGTCCAACCCCTGGTCCCACGGAACCAGGGCGCAAGGTTCATTTGTATGCAATGCATACTATGGAAGCATGACCGAAGTCACGGTCTCTGCCCGGATCCCGCGGGAGATGGAGAAGGAGGTCGAGGATCTCATGCGCGAGGAGCACCTCGAAAAGTCTGCCGCTCTCCGGAAGGTCCTCCACCTGGGGCTTGAGGGATACCGGCGTGAGCGAGCGTTGCGCCTCCTGTCCGAGCGGAAGGCCACGCTGTCCCGGGCCGCAGAGATCGCGAAGGTGAGCATCTGGGAGATCATGTCCCTCGCCCGGGACCGCCACATCGCCTGGGTCGACGACGATCTCATGGAGGATCTGCGTGGCGTTCGCCGGTGAGGCAGGTTGGTCATGCCCCGCCAAGAGACGCTCGTGTTCGACGCGGCGCCCCTCATCGCCCTGTCCGCGGCCGGGTTCCTTCCCCATGTTACGAGACTCGGCGCTCGAATCGTGATCGCGGATGAGGTTCGGGACGAGGTGTCGGCCGAGGGCCGAGGACCCGGGACGCCCGAGCACCTTCTCTTGACACGGATGCTCCGCGAGGGCGCGATCGAGGTTCGCCGTGTGCGGAACCGGAGGCTTGTGGACCGAATCCGCGAGAGTCCCCGTCTCTCCACCGCCGACGCGACGTCGCTTGGTCTGGCCGTGGAGGTCGGCGGCCGACTCGTGGCCGACGACCGGGACCTCCGCGCCGCCGCCCGGGCGCTGGACGTGTCACTCGGAGGTTCCCTGTACATTTTGGGCCTGGCGGTCGAACGTACGCGGGTCACCGGTGCCGAGGCCGTGCAGACCGTGGAACGGATGATCCGGTCTGGTTGGTACTGCTCTCCCGCACTCCTGAAAGAGTTCTCGGACCATGTCCTCGGGAGACGCTGAACCGCATGCTGGAGAATCACTTGCCGCGGAAGTCTTGGGTTCATCTCGCAGCCGGTCCAGGGATAGGTCCCCTGAGTTGGCTCCGGACTTCGGGTCCGTTCAGCGCCCCCGCGACAGTTGCCGCACGACCTTCTGGAACTCGTCGACGGGCGTGACCTTCGCGGTCCCGAGCTTGGCGGCGGGCTTCAGGAACTCCGTCACCTTGGCCAGACTGTCCGCTTCGAGGATGAAGAAGAATGTGTGCTCGAGCGGTGCGATGTACGCGCCGAGGAGCTTCACGCCCTTCTTGCGGGCCTCCCCCTCGGAGAAGTCGCGCCCAAGCCTCTTCAGCACCTCGGGCTCGTCGCTCGGGCAGTCGCTCGGCGCATGCATCTGGGTTACGACAAACTGCATGGGATCCTCGCCTGGGCCATTGCAGAGGAACGATTGAACCCTTCGACGGCCGGCGGGGCGTGGGAGCGGAGATCCAAGTCTCCCGCCCCTCGTCGTATCCCTCATCGAGACGACGGGCGGACTGGGTACGCCCGCAGTCGCGCCATCCGACGTTCGAGGCGGACGAGGTCCGAGCGGACGAGTTTGCGGATGTGATACAGCGCCACGTGGCGGCTGACACCAAGAGCCATCGCCAACTCCGTCACGGCGACTCCGGGCTCCCCGCGAAGGGCCTCGAGGATGCGAGCCTGAAGCGCGTGGAGGCCCCCGTCTTCCGGTACCGCCACGTCGTTCGGATAGAACCGCTTCCGGGAGCCCTGCTGGATGGAGCGCACGAGCTCTTCCCGCTCCAGCACCGCCAAATGATAGAGAAGCGGACCGTTGGACAGGTCGAGGTTCCGCTTGATTTCCGTGTACGCGTCGCCGGGGTTGAGGCGGACGTATTCGTAGATCCGGCCACGCAGGAAATTGTCGAGCACCTCGTCCTTCCGGAGCTTCGTGTAACACCAGAGGATGAAGTACGGGAACCATAGGACGCGCAGCCGCCAGAGGGCCACGATGATCGCCCCGATGATGATCCCGATGATTCCGATGACCGTCCCGTCGTCCAATCCGGGAGCCCGGGACACCGCTACGGAAGCTGTCGCGTTCCCCTCGAGGCCGCCGTCGTCCGTCACGGTAAGAGTGACCGCGAACGATCCGTTGCGCGAGTACCGGTGGGTCACGACGACCCCCGAGCCCGTCGTCCCGTCTCCGAAGTCCCAGGCGTAGGCGACGATCGTGCCGTCGTCCGTGGAGGCGGATCCGTCGAACGTGAACTCGGTGGCCACGTCCCCGGAGGCCGGGGTGACCGCAAACGCAGCCGTCGGTGGGAGGTTCCCGACGGACACCGAAAGGGTAGACGTGGCGGTGGCGCCGTCGTCGTCCCAGACCGTGAGGGTGACCGTGAACGTCTGGCGCGTCGCGTAGGCGTGCGTGACCGGCGTCCCGGAGTCCGTCGCGCCGTCCCCAAAGTCCCAGGAGGTCGTGACGATCGTCCCGTCGGAGTCCGTGGAGGTGCTCGTGAATGTGAACGTTGTCGCCAGCGTGCCCGACGCGGGGGTCACCGTGCCCGAGGCGACCGGCGGTGCATTGACGGTGACCGTCAGCGTGTCGGCGGCGCTCGCGTTCCCGTCATCGTCCCAAACGGTGAGGCGCACGACGTAGCTCCCCGGCGCGGCGTACGCGTGCATGGCGGTGTCGCTCCCGCCGGTCTGGTCCGTGCCGTCCGCGAACTCGAAGAGGTAGGCAGCGATGCTGCCGTCCGCGTCGGTGGACCCCGCGCCGCTGAAGAGGAAGGCCCCGCCGACGTTCGCGCGCATCCGATCCGCGGTGAGGTTCGCCACCGGCGGCAGGCCCCAGACCGTGATGACGACCGTGTCGGTGTCTGTGCCATTGGCGGGGTCGCCGTCGTCCACGGTGAGGGTGAAGGGGAACGTGCCGGTCCGCGTGGCGGTGAAGGTCGGCATGGGGACGTTCGCGCTGGAGAGGGCGATGCCCGGCGGGGCGGCCCACGTGTAGGAGAGAGGGTCGTTGTCCGGGTCTCTGGAGAGCGCACCGTCCAGCGTGACGAGGGTCCCCTTGGGCACGTTCTGGTCGGGTCCCGCGTCCGCGGTCGGGGGGCGGTTCAGCACGTCCGGCGCGTCCGCGGGCGGGGCGGGCCAGTCCGCCGCGGCGAGCCCCACGGCGTCGCTGGCGGTGAACTCGTAGGTGTAGTCGGTGCCACGTGAGGTGAGGGTCGTCGTGTAGGTGTACAGCTTCCCGTCCGTGACGTCCGCGTCGAGCGGGTCGACGGCGGTCATGGTGAAGGGGCTGCCGGCGATCTCGACGCTGCCCTTCCGGATGTGGACCTTCGGGTCGCCCGCCAGGGGAAAGTCGTTGTCCGCGTCGAGGTAGCTCACGCGGTACGTGAACGTCGCTCCGAGGGTGCCCGTCTCCGGGTCCACACCGTCCGTCCCGTAGTTCGGCTCGCCTGTCGCGGAGAGGACGGGCATTGTACCAGGAACCATCGGGCTCATCAGGGGATATCGGTCAATCGAGTCGGAGTCGATCACATAGGGAGTGTCGCCGATGCCGTCGGTCCCCGGCAGATCCTGGTTCGGACCGCTGAGCAGATCCACGCCGGTGTAATCCCACCAATGGTTACCCCCGCTGGGGTACCCGTCGTCCCAAGTAGTTCCGGATCCTTCATCTGAAACGGTCCCATAACCCCCGCCCTGGGTCGTGCCAATGTTATTGTGGTGCACGGTCAGGATGGAGGAGCCCAATGTGACGCTGATGATGTAATAAATCACATAGTTGCTCTCGAGTGTGTTCCGAAGGATGACGACATTCGAACAAGTACGGTATCCCCAGGGACCCGGCCCGCCGACCTCGATCGCAGCGAAGTCAGAGCTGGTGATGTGGTTATCCGTAACCTGGATGTCATTGCACCAATGTAAACGGACAGATCCATCGTAGATGATGTTACCGCTGATGACGACGCTGGAGCTAATGGCGACATCGGTACCGAAGTCGATGTAGTTGGCGATGAGACGGGCGTTGGTAGTATACCAAAGGGAGATGAAGCCTACGGTATTGCTGACAATGGAGAGGTCGGAGGACTGCAAGGAAAGGATGTATGAGGCGACGTTGCTGGTGGAGATGTTCACTCCGTTGGAATAGGCCACGTAGATTGGCGGTGCGGGATTCGCCAGCTGGAGATGGGAGATCTGCACAGCGGTGCAATTCACCACGATCAGTTGTCCCAGTGGGACGCCATCCACGGTGAGGCCACTGCAGTTCTTGTGGTAGTAGAGGGGCTTCCCGTTGACCAGGTTGTCTGGCGTGATGGTGTGGGAGTTATGGTTGGCGAGGGAACCATGTACCCATTGACTGAGGGGCCCGAAACCAACGCCCGCGCTGACATCCGCGACCGAGGTGAAGTTGTTGGCGGTGATGGTAACGTCGGTTGAGTCCCATAGGTCGATTCCGCTGTCGGGAAAGGTGTTAGCGTCAATGGTGACGAATGATGAAGAACGGACCTGAAGGCCAGGATGGACAAAGGCGCTACTCTCGCGTGAGATCCGGTGGATTACGTTGTCCGTGATTGTGGTGTACGCCCACAGGGTCGCATCAAAACGGATGGAGGCGTTGTTGCGAAAGATCCTATTGTGATGGCCACTCATCCCTATGCCAAAGACGGTTTCATATGCCACACCCCCAACCACGCTGAGCCCCGTGACATTCACCCAGTCCGCCCCCACGTTAAGGGTATAATACGCTCCAGCGCCGTGGAGAAAGGTCGTCTCCATGCCTTCACCCACGAGGTTCAAGGTCTTGGTCACGGTCACATTCTCCGTGTAGTTACCGCTGTAAACGAACACCGTGTCCCCGGGGAACGCGGCGTTCACCGCTGCCTGGATGCTCGTGTAGTTTCCCGGACCTCCGCCGCCGACGTAAAGGGTGTTTGCCGTTGCAACTCGCGAGGAGAGTGTGAGGACGCCCAACAAGCCGCCGAGGACGAGAAGGCCCACGACCGCCGTCGGACCGACTCTCCTCATAGGGCACCCCGGGGGAGGTAGAGGTTCCTGGAGTATAGTACGTTAGCGCTGACACGGACGGTCGTCGCGTCTGACTGCTTCCACACGGGAATGGCGCCCCGGACGGGATCGATGGCAACCTGGACATCATCGGCGTGCGTCGGAACCCCGCAGCCAACAGGGACCGTGCGCAGCGGCCGGAGGAGCGCCCCGGCCGATCCGATCGCACCTGGGGCCCTCCCACGTCCGAATGCGATCCACCCTATTCCATTGAGGTCTGACACGTAATCGCCTCGGGCGAGGAGAAGCTTGGAGGTACAAGGGAAGATTGGGACGGATTCCCCAGGTTATTTCAAGCTTGCGGCGAACCGGATCCGCCGTCCTGCGTCACATTCGGACCGTGCGGTCTGCCCGGCCTGCGAATTCGGCATGATCGTTGTCCAGGAAGGACCCCTCGTCGAGGTTGCGTCCATTTCGACCCAGTTAGGATCGTTCGATCTCGGCACGCAGGGTGACTCATGGCGACGAGGCTGTCCTCTCGCGATCGTGCGGACGAACGGCCTGAGGCGAACCGATGGATAGAGCGCCTCAGATCTGTCTTGGACGCGGTGGACGCGGACGAGCTGTGGGGAGGGATAATCCGTGTCCTCGGAAGCAGATTCAACGTGCACGAGTCGCGAACTCCAAGACCATCGCCGCCGTCGTCTTGATCGCGTTCCTCGCGTCTGCGAGCCGGATGTTCTCGTTCGGCGCGTGGATGCGCTCCCCGGTCCAGCCGACCCCGGGACCGGCGACGGCGGGCGTCCCGACCCGCGTGAAGTACCAGGTCGTGGACGAGCCCGCCATCCACGGGAGCATGTTCGGCTCTCGCCCGTAGACCTGCTTCGTGGCGGCGACGATCGCCTGGGAAATCCCGGCAGTCGCGGGCGTGGCGGCGGGCT
This sequence comes from Thermoplasmata archaeon, assembly GCA_035283165.1. GTDB lineage: Archaea > Thermoplasmatota > Thermoplasmata > RBG-16-68-12 > EA-27 > EA-27. The sequence continues at coordinate 5,774 of DATEUK010000007.1, read as the reverse complement.
CGAACACGGAATGCTTCTCGACCGCGACATCCTTGAACCCCTTTGCCTTCAGGTGGGCGAGGAGCTTCTTGTAGATCGCCTCCGGCCGTTGCCCTGGAATGAGGCGGAAGTCGATCTTCGCGTGCGCGACCGCCGGGTTCACGGTCTTGTGGCCCTCGCCTGTGTAGCCCGACCAAAACCCGTCGATCGTGCACGTGTTCCGGTACACGTACGCCTTCTGGCGGTCGAGCCGCGTGCCCTGTACGAGCAGTTTCGTGCCGTACGTCCGCTCCCAATCCTTCGGATCCCACGTGTTCCTCCGGAGGTACGCGAGTTCCTCCCTCATCGGCTTCTGGGCCCCGTCGTAGAATCCCTTGATCGTGATCCGGCCGTCCGCGTCCCGGAGCGTGTTCAGCGCGTGGATCAACCGCCAGGCGGCGTTCGGCACGACGGTCGCAATCGAGGAGTGCTGGTCCACCGCCGCCGTCCGGACGGTCATCTCCACGCTCAGGATCCCCTTCGAACCCATGTAGAAGATCGGGATGCCGGCCTCGTTGTGGTCGCCGCCCTCGATCGTGGCACCGTCCGCGCGGAAGACCTCCGGGTGCGCGTCCGCGAACGGGAGCAGGTGGGGGCTGCCCATCTCCTCCTCGCCCTCGACGACGAACCGCAGGTTCACCGGAAGAGACCCGACGGTCTCCCGGATCGCCGCAAGCGCGAGGCACTGGGACGCTGTGTTGCCCTTCGTGTCCGCGACGCCCCGCCCGTACAGCGCGCCGTCCCGCACCTCCGGCCGGAACGGTTCGGACTCCCACTCGTGGATCGGATCGACGGGCTGCACGTCGTAGTGGTTGTACATCGCCAGGGTGGGTAGCTCGGGATCCTCCACGACGTTTCCGACCACGAGATCGGGCCCGTTCGCGACCGGCAAGCGGCGCGCGACGACCCCGTGGCGACCGAGGAGCCGCACGGTGGCGGCCGCGCCCTCCCCGAACCCCTTGCCCTGCGCCGAAATCGTCGGAACGCTCGCGTAGGCCGTGAGGTCCGCGAGAAAGTCGTCGAAGCGCTCGTCCACGTAACGGAACACCGCGTCCTGCTCCCCCGGCTTCATGAGGAGGGCAACGCCACCCCCCGTGAAAAGGCCTTCGCGTGGGCCGCCCACCGTGGGCCTTAAGGCGGGAAGCGATTTACTCGCGTGCTCGAGACGGCGGCGGCCACGGACCAAGGCGGACGGCACTACATGGAGGACTTCGTCCGCGTGGAACCCTCCTTCGCGGGACGCGAGGGCTGGCTGTACGCGGGCGTGTTCGACGGCCACAACGGGGATGGGGTGTCCCGCCGGGCCTCCGAGGAACTCCACGGGATCCTCGCGGAGGAACTCGGGCTGGAACGGCCGGTTGACGAGGCGATCCGGAGCACGTTCCGAACGTTCGACGAGCGGGTCGCCTCGGAGGGGTCGGGCGCGACCGCCGCGGTCCTCGTCCTCCAGGGGGACGCGCTGACCGTCGGGAACGCCGGGGACAGCCATGTAGCCCTCATCTCGAAGGCGGGCGTCGGCCTCCTCACGAGGGACCATCGCCTGACGAACGAGGGCGAGTACCGGCGCATCGTGGCCGCGGGCGGGCGGGTCATGGGTCCCTACGCCGTCCTCCCCTGGGGGAAGGGCCTCGTGTGCACGAGATCCCTCGGGGACCGCCCGTTCCGGCGCATCGGGATCATCCCGGAGCCGGACGTGTCCGAGCGGATCCTGGGGGCGGAGGACGAATGGCTGATCCTCGGGTCCGACGGGGTGTGGGACGGGCTGACCCCGGAGGCGGTCGCGGACTTGGCCCGCGGCGAGACGACCGCCCAATCCGCGGCGGACCGCATCCGGGCGTCCGCCCTGGAGAAGAACGACGACAACGTGAGCGTCATCGCGATCCGCTTGGCGCGAGGGGACCTTTAACGCGGGACCGCCCATCGAGGGTCGTGGACGCGATCGAAGTCCTTCCTGGAGTGCACGTCACGCGCGACTACGCGCTGTGGTTCCCCCGGGAGAAGACGCTCGCGATCAGCGACCTCCACCTCGGGTACGAGGGCGCGATGCAGGAGGCGGGCGTCGCGATCCCGCGCCGGCAGAAGCGCGTGATGCTCGAGCGGCTCGGGCGGCTCCTCGACCGTTGCGCGCCGGAGACGGTCATCGTGAACGGGGACTTCAAGCACGAGTTCTCCCGGAACCTCGAGGAGGAATGGAAGGACGTCCAGGACGTGCTCGACTTCCTGCACGCGCGCACGACTCCCGTGCTTGTCCGGGGAAACCACGACAACTACCTGATGCAGATCCTTTCGAAGAGAGGACTCGACCTGAAGCGGAAATACACGTGCGCCGGCTTCACGTTCGTCCACGGCCACGACGACCCCGGCGTCTCGGGCCCGATCGTCCTGGGCCACGAGCACCCCGCGGTCAAGCTGCGAGACGACCTCGGGGCGGTGATGTCCCTCCCGGCCTTCGTCGTCCAACCGGACACGATCCTCCTCCCGGCGTTCTCGCCGCTCGCGCTCGGGGTCGACGTGACGGAGGGTCCGAGGATGTCGCCCCTCCTCGCGAACCGAGACCTATCCGACGCGCGGGTCTACGGGATCGACGACGCGCTAGGTCTGCTGGAGTTCGGGCGCGTCGAGAGCCTCGCGCGGGCCCAAGGGTAATCTAGGGGGGAACGACCGAGGACGCGGAGGGCGAGGCGGTCGCCTGGGAATCGCGGACCCGGAGCAGGGACCTCCGGATGAGAGGCGCGGGCAGGACCGAGACCAGGATCATGACGATCACGATGATCGCGAAGAGGTCGGGGCCGATGATACCCTGTTGCCTCGCGACGACCGCGATGATGAGACCGACCTCCCCGCGCGGGATCATCGCGTACCCGACCGCCAAGCTTTCGCCGCGGGCCATTCCTGTCGCACGGGCCATCAGTCCGCACCCGGCGAGCTTCGAAACGAAGGCGACGGCCAGGAGGACGCCGCCAAACAGGAGGAGGCCCTGGTTGAGCGTCCAGGCGTCGACCAGGAGGCCGAGGGAGATGAAGAACACCGGGGTGAAGATCGCCCCTAGGTATTGAATCCCCTCCAGGAAATCGTGACGGAGAGTCGTGCTGCTAAACATCGCCCCCGCCAGGAAGGCCCCGATCACGGCGGAGAGCCCGATCACCTCCGCGAGGAAGGCGAAGGAGAAGGCGACGGCGATCGCGACCATGAACCCCGCCGTCCGGAGGCCCGACCGGACAGCCTTCCCGTGCAGCCAGACGACGAAGCGGGCGAAGTACCGCGTGCCGAGGTAGATCGTCACGGCGATGAAGGCGACCGCGGTCCCGACGAGGAGGGCGAGGCGGAAGACGTCGACGGCGCCCTCCGCGACCCCCAGCGACAGCGAGAGGACGAGGAGACCCAGGATGTCGTCGACGATGACGGCCCCCATGATCGTCGACGCGACATTCGAGCGGATCATCCCGAGCTCCAGCAGGATAGAAGCGGCGATGGCGGTGCTCGTCGCGACAAGGGTGGCCCCGACGAACGTGGCGGTGACGAACGGGCTCGCGAGCAGGTCCGTCGCAGGGAGCATCAGGTACGCGACCAGGAAGCCCAGGAGCCAAGGCAGGACGACGCCGCCGACCGCGACGAGCACGTTCTTTCTCTGGTAGATCGCCTTCACGTCCGTCTCCAGTCCGATCAGGAAGAGGAGGAAGATCGCCCCGAGGCTCGCGAAGAGGGTGATCAGCTGGGGGTCGAAGAGCCCCGTCGCGCTCGGCGGAAGGAGTCCCACGGTTTTCAGCACGGGGACGGCGAGCGTGGGGCCGAGGACGACGCCGATCCCGATTTCCCCGATGATCGTGGGCTGGCGAAATCGCTTGATGACGAAGTGGGCCACCACGGCGACGAGGAGGAGGACGGTGAGCTGGAGGAACACCTCGCTCGGGGTCGCCGCCATCGGTGCCGCAACCGTGGGATGGCAATAAATGATTCGGTTCCGCCTTGTTCTTGAGACTCGCTCCATGGACCCCGAGAGGACGACGTGCGTGCGAGCCGGATTTTCCCCGCCGCCGAGTGCGCGTCCTTCACCCGGAGCAATGGCCGCGTGGCTGTTCATATACACGCGCAAGGATACCGCAGCAATGCGCCCAACGGGAGCCGTGGTCCTCCTGTTCGGGGTCGCCTTCCTCCTCGGGTCCCTCGTGGCCGTGGCGGACGACACCTTCCCTTCGGATCTGCGAATCGTGGCCAACGATGAGTACACGAAGCAGGCTTCTGTCGGGCAGAATGCGAGCTTCGTCTGGTCCATCGTCAACGTGGGGCCCACGGACTACAACGTGACCGTCACGGGGAACGTTTCCTCTCCGGACTATGTCCTGGCCCTCGTCCCGGCCAACGCCTCCCTTGGGTCGGGCGAAGTCCTCAGCGTTCTCGCGAGCGTGACGGTGCCGGGAAGCCCGCGCGCTTCGCAAGCCGTCGTCGACATCGTCGTTCGCCTCGATGATGGTCGCCATGCGCACTTTCGAGCAACCGTCCTTGCCAGTGCTCCGGTGCGCTTTGTTGACATAGGGACCGCATTCCTCGCCGTCGGGGCGATCATCTTCATCGGCTTCCTGGCCGCCCTCGTCTTCGAACGCACGAAAGTACCCGACCTGATCTTCCTGATCGTCCTTGGGTTGTTCCTCGGCCCGATCCTCGCCACCTTCTTCAATGTCACGCTCGTCCCCCTCAATCTTTTGAAGCTCGCGACTCCCTACTTCGCCGCTCTTGCGCTCATGATCATCCTGTTCGACGGTGGGCTCAACCTGAACATCCGCCAGGTCGTCTCGCGCGCCGGCGTATCGATTGTCCAGACGGGCATCACATGGTTCGGCTCGGTCTTCGTGGTCACGTTCGTCGCGATGCTGCTCCTGGGATACCCGTTCTTGGTCGGCGTCCTCTTGGGCACCATCCTGGGCGGCACGAGCGGCGCGATTGTCATCGGCCTCGTCCGGGGAATGTCCATGAGCGAGGACTCGCGGACGATCCTCGTCCTGGAATCCACGATCACGGACGTGCTCTGCATCATCGGTGCGCTCACGGTCATCGGCATCCTGAGCGGTGGAGGAACCCTCCCCGAAACGATTGGCGGCATTGCGACCGCGTTTCTGGTCGCCCTGGTGCTCGGCGCAGTGGTAGGATTTCTCTGGCTTCGGGTCCTAAGCCGCATGCAAGAGAAGCCATTCGGTTTCATGATCACCATCGCCGCGCTTTTCGTCCTGTACGCCGGTACGGAGTTCCTCGGTGGCAGCGGAGGCATGGCCGCCCTAATGTTCGGCCTCATCCTCGGAAACCACCACCAAATCGCTGAAACCCTCGGAAAGCGCCGACGGCTTGCCGGAGTGACGAAGGTGTGGAATCCGCTCTTCGTCAATGACTCGTTCAAGCAGTTTCATTCGGAAATCACGTTCGCCGTACGCACGTTCTTCTTCGTCTTCCTCGGATTCTCGTTCACGTTACCGTTCGCGGTGGCATGGGCGGTGCGATCCCCTCTCCCCGGGTTCTCCCTCCTCAACAACACCTTCTGGCTCGTTGCGTTCGCCATCGTCCTCGCGTTCCTTGGGATTTGGGCGCTCCGGGCCATTGCCGCCAGAGTTACCGTACGCCTTCACCGGGAGAGCAAGGACGACCGTCAGGCTATCACGATCGTGATGGGGCGCGGTCTGGCGGCTGCCGTCCTCGCCTCCCTCCCTTTCGCGATTCCCGCGTTCACGGACCCGGCGAACCCTGACTACGGGTTGTACCACAACACG
>DATEUK010000006.1:0-4745 GCA_035283165.1 Thermoplasmata archaeon | reverse complement strand
ATCACGATGTCCAAGTTCGTCGCGCCGAGGACGTTCGCGACCGTGATCGGGATGAGAGGCCAGCTCATCGACATGAAGAAGTTGTAGAACGATTGGACCTTCGTGAAGTAGACGAAGTCCGCGCGCCGTTCCGCGACGTCTACCCGGTCCGCAGGGGGCGGGCCCCCTCCGTCCCTCGCGGTCCTCGACGGCTCCCGCACGAACACGAGGACGAGGGCGGACGCGACCCCCGCCGCCGCTGCGATCACGAAGGGCAGTTGGAACGCGTTCGCATCCGTCTGCGGGAGGTTGAAGACGACGACGGCCGCCACGAGCGTGCCACCGAGGCTGGCGGCGCCGCCGATCACGCTGAACCGGCCGAACGTGCGGCCCCGCATCCCGAAGGAGGTCTTCTCTCCCAAGAGGGCGCTCCAGTTCGGGACGACCATCGAGAGGGCCACCGCCTGGAACAGGACGACGAGGATGAGCTGCCACGGCGATCCGGACGCCGCGACAAGGAGGAAGAGGGTCATCGAGACGGCGGTCCCGAGCACGATGAACGGGATCCTGCGTCCGAGGCGGTCGCTCGCGCGGCCCCACGTGGCCTGGAGGAGGTTCGGGAACAGGTTGTTGAAGGCCTGCAGCCAACCGAGGTCCGCCGTCGTCGCCCCGAGCCGCGTCGCGTAGTACGGGACGAACGGCGCGCCTAACCCATGGCCGAACTGATTCGCCGCCTGGTGCGCGTAGAGCGGGCGGCGTCCCTGGCGGAATCGGTCCAGAAACCGAATTCCCATCACCCTTCTGACGGAGCGGGAGGGAAGGCCGACGGAAATAAGGCTTCCGATTCCCTCCGTTCAGCTCTGGATCGTCCAGTCCGCCGACCGTCGCACGCGGATCCAGAAGCCGCCACCAGGCTCCATCAAGTCCGAGGGTCCGAGGCGCCGAAGATAGTACGGTGGGTTCACGGGATCGAAGCCCTCCACGGTGCGGTACGACACGCCGGCGAGCGCATCGGCGACCGTGCGGTCGAGGAACGAGGGATACCCGACGAGGTTCCATCCCTCCTCCAGGCGGATCGTCGTCGAGACGCGGACGAGCCCGGCCACGACGAGGTCCGAAGCCGTGCGGACCCGGAGCCAGAAGCCCTTCGTCTCGTCGATCCTCCGCAGGCTCCGCCACGGCTTGTCCCGGCAGTCCTCCTCCCAGTCGTCGTCGTCCCCCTCCTCGTCGTCATCGTCGTCGCGGGGGTTGACGAACGTCCGGGCCACGACGTAGTCGACCGTCTGGAGGACCGACCTCGCGTCCGTGTCCGAGGGCGCGATCGGGATCGACAGGAGATGCCATCCCGCCGCCAGGCTCCTTGAGTACTTCGCGAATTGGGTCGCGCTCGCCGTCGCCTGCCCCGCGGCGTCTCGGACGACCAGACGGTAGAACCGGGAACCAGGGTCCAGCACGCCGCCGCCCACGTCCTCGTACGTCGTCGTCCCGGGGGGTAGACTCGCGAGGAGCGCGTACCCGACCCCCGCAGCGCTGTAGGACGGACCCAGGAACAGGTCGTACGCCGCAACGTCGTCCTCCCCGCCCCCGTCGTCCGCGGAGAGGCCCCAAGAGAGGGTGACGTCCCCGAGGGTCGAGCCCGTGAGGTCCGCACGAGACGGCGTCGCCGCGCCGGGCGGCAGGTCCACGGGGGTCGGGCCCTGCACGCAGTTCAGAAGAGGCGCCATGAACGGTCGGTTGTCCCGGCTATCCGTGTCGATCACGTACGGGGTGTCTCCGATTCCGTCGCCGTCTCCGTCCGTTCCGGTGTAGTCGCTCCAGAAGTTCCCGAAGGCCCCGTCGTCCCAGAGGTTCGTGACGACGTCGGTCGCCTGGACCGCGTTGTTCACGATGTTGTTCCGGACCACGCTCGCCAGGACGCCACCGGAGGGAGCTTCGACCCCGATACCCAGGGCGTTCCGGGCGACCTCGTTGCACTCCACGGTCGCTGCCGGGGCAGGTCCCCCCGGAGGGATGCTGTACAGGAGGGCACCCCATCCACCGTTATCGGAGATCTCGCTGTCCCGAAGGGTCAGGCTTGCGAAACTCGACGGGGTGTCGATTCGAAACAGGAGACCCCAGCCGGAATTCCCGAACAAGCGCGAGTCGATGATCGCGACGCGCCCCGTCGCGTTGACCGCGTTCCCGTTTCCGTAGGCATTCACCCGTTCCAAGACGATGGATGCGGCGGCGCCCACGTGCACCTGGACGGCCTGGCCGTTCGCCGTGAGATCCGCGTCACGGACGGAGAGGGAGGTGCGCTGGGAGGCGTATCCGTCTACGGTCATTCCGTTCTGCGCGTCGCGCACGGACACGTTCGACAGATCGGCGATCCCATTCGACGCGACCCGGATGCCCCTCCAGACAAAGGGCGGTGGGCCCGTGTTGTTCGCAGCGAACAGAATTGTCCCGTTCGAGGACCCGGTCGCGAACAGGTATCCGTGGACAAGGATCTCGTACTGCCCGAGCGCGAGGACGGTGACACCGGCCTGGATCGTGAGTACGGAGCCGGGATCGACAATGACGTCGCACGCGACGAGGTACGGGCTGCCGGCCGCCGTCCACGTCTCCGCCCCAATGACGTGGCCGCACACGGTGGTCGATGCCGCCGCAGGCCCCGGGCCGAAGCGCGTACCGGCGAACGCCGCCAAGAGCAGGAGCGGGAACACGATCATTCGGGCCTCACGCGCGACGCGACGGGCGAGCATGCGCTCCGCACGGGGCGTGCGTCACATGAAGAAATTGGAACGCGTTTGTAGCCCTATTAGAGCTTGGCGGTGGTGTCACGCCTCGACTTCGGGGACGTCCTTCTTCGCCTCTTCTTGGATCCTCTTCGCCCGCTGCTTGGAATTGTACCCCGTCGCCCGTTCCAAGAATGCATTCCACGCCTCCCGGGTGCGCACGGCGGTGTCGTTGTCGACCTGCGGATTCGCTTTCGTGTCCACGTGGAGCGCGGCCTTGTCCGCCCACGCGACGATGCGCGCGAGCCCCCCGTACGACGCGACGAACTTGCCGCCCTCATCCGCGACCGGCCCGAACGACATCTCCATCACGTCCTTGAGCCGCACGCCCTCGACGTTCTTGTAGTGCCCTCGGCGGATCGGGTACGTCTGCACGGTCTTCCCAGCGGCGGGAAGGGCCCTGGGTCGATAAACCTTACCCGCGCACGAGGGCGGGGAGATCCGCAGCGCCCTGGGTGAAGCCCTCCAGTTCGAGGACGTCGAGCCACTCCTCCCGGCAGGCGCACGCGAGCGAGTCGAGGCGGTCGCCCAGCCCGAGGGACGTCTCCTCGATCGCCGCCAGGAAGGAGGGATCGCACTCCCCGCAGTTATGTGCCCCCCGGCGCATGCCGCCCGCCGTCGGGTGTGACTTCACGTGTGCCCTAAGGTCCCGACAGCGCCGCAAGACCTCCGCAACCGACCACAGCCACGGGGGCCGGTATTCTCCGCGGTGAAACAGATGGTCCACGACCGTGTTTCTCTGGACGTTCATGGGGTTGACCGAGATCGCGTCGCTCACCCCGTCGACCGCGTGCGCGGTCTCCACGGCATCCTCGATCGCCTCGCGTTCCGTGAGGAACGGCGGCTTCAGCAGGAGGTACGACTTCACGGTCACGCCGACCTCGTGCGCGAGATTGGCGGCGCGGACGTGCTCGCGAAGCCCCCACATCTTGTTCACCGCATGCCGAAGGACGACGTCGTTCGCGCTCTCCAGGCCGAGGGCGATCTCGAACTTCTGCGCGTGCCGCTCCCCCTCCTCGAGCGGTTCGCGCCGGACGAGGTGCGAGAGCGTCTCGACCATCACCTTCTCGCACCGCTCCCCGAGCGCCTTCAGGATGTTCTGTCGGACCTCGGGGAACACCTCGCGCTCGTCGAAGAAGTTCCCGCTCGTGTAGACCTTCACAAACGGCTGACCCGCGTGACGCTGGAGGACCTTTCCGAGCTGCGCCTCCAAGTCCTCGGGCGCGACTTCCACCGCCACGTCGTTCACGTACCCGCACATCGAGCACCCGCTCTTCCGGGCCCAGTAGCACCCGCGCGTGCGGAAGATGATGACCCACGCGTCCACCACCTTCCCGTCGAGGACGTCCTTCTCCGTCCACGTGGAGATGTATTCCCGCGGGTTCGCGGGCCGGACGTCGCGCAGCTGCGTTACAAGCTCGGGGAGTCGCACGCCGCGTCGAAGGGAGTGTCGGGGATAAGTGTTGCGTCACCGGCTGCGTACGGACGCGAGGCCCGCGATCACGCCCGCCATCGCGAGGATCAGGCCGATGAATGCGATGATCCCGAGGATCTGTGAGACTTGGATGCCCAATCCAATCAGGGGGATGAGCCCGAGGGTGGCGAGGGGACCTACCGGCAGAAAGAGGAACCAGACGATGACGAGAGAAAAGCCGATCGCCGCGAGCACAATCCCCGCGGTCGGTTTCCCGTGGCGGTGCTCCGCCTTTGTGACCTCGGCCACCGCCGCTTGCGCGGCGGGTGCCGCGACGGGTTGTGCCGCGACCGCCTGCTGCGCGCGGACGACGGTCGGCGTCTGCGTCACGGTGACCGTCGGGGGCGCTGCCACATACGTCTTCGGCGCGTACTTCTTCTCCGAGTGGCAGTACCAGCGGTCGTACTCCTTGATGTACGCAAGCTCCTTCCCGCACGTCGGACACGGGTTGCGGGTCTTTCCGTACTCCTTCGGCGCGTACTTCTTCTCCGCGTCGCACCACCATCGGTCGTATT
>DATEUK010000005.1:0-12786 GCA_035283165.1 Thermoplasmata archaeon | reverse complement strand
CAGGAACGGAATCCAGAACAGGTGTCCCGTCGGATCCGTGTACGCCATGGGGTTGTTCACGACGTACGCGTACCGGTTCTGGTCCTGCGGCATCGACAGGCGGCCGAGCCGGTCGTCCGGGCTCAGGAAGCGGCCGATCGTCGGGTCGTACCAGCGGGAATGGAGGTAGATCAGGTTCGGCGTGGATTCCCGGTACTCCCCCGTGTAGCCGTACGTGGGCTCCGAGCCGGACACGACGATCGGGATCCCGAACGGCTTGTACGCGAGCATCGACACCACGTTGCCGTTCGCCCCGTTCGTGACGAGGCGGACGTTCCCGAGGTGGTCGTAGTGGTCGTACTCCGTCGTCGCGCCCTGGATCCGGGCGAGGCGCATCCCGGCCGCGAACACGTACTTCGTCGCGGGGTTCGTCTCGACGATCACCGAAAGGCCGGAGTAGACGTACACGTTCGTGACGCCGTTGATGACGGACTTCACGCGGCGCCCAAGGCCGTCGTACGCGTATGTGGCCGTGAACGACGAGGGTCCGCTCTCGGAAGTCAGCCGACCTTCCGGGCCCCACCCGAACGTCCACGTCTGCCCGAGGAGTACCCGGGAGGTAAGCTCCCCGCGCGCGTTGTAGTTGTACCGGTTCGCCGTCGAGTCCGAGGGCGTCGTGCACGCCGGCGGCGTCCCAACTTTCGTCCAGCACAGGCGGGAGTACGCGTCGTATCGATAATTCGTCGTTCCCCCGTCTGCCACGCTCAAGCGGTTCCCGAGGGCGTCGTACGAGAACGCGATGTCGAAGGCCCAAGCCCCAGGTGCGTACGCGCACCCCGCCGACGTCGCGGTCTTGGCGGACGTGAGGCGACCCAGGCCGTCGTACGCGTAGCACTCGTACGTGGGCGTCGGGATGTCCTGCCCGGTCGCCTTGATCCGGAGGGGGTCCCCGAGCGCGTCGTAGGCCTCGTAGTCGAGGCGGAGGAGGGGCGTCGCCCCCCGGTCCGTGTAGATTGCGAGCGGACGTGCGTTCGCATCGTACGTGTGCTTCGTGGTGACGCTCGTCCCGCCGCCGTTCCCGTACGTGATCGTATCGAGCGCGTCGTCGCGGAAGTATGAGAGCGTCGCGTGATACGGGAGGCCGGGGGCGCAGCTTGACGGGATGGACGCGGCGACCGCGCACAGGCGGCCGAGGCCGTCGTACCGGTAGTGGACGTCGTACCCCGACGGCCCTTGGATCCGAATGACGTTTCCCCCGCTGTCGTGCGTGTACGTCACGGTCCGGGCGACGCCGTCGACAGTCGTCGTCTCCGTCCGGACCCAGTCCCTTTCGTCGACGTACGTGTAGTCGAGCACGACGGGATTCGGCTGGCCCGCCTGCGAGACGCTGAGGCGGAGGAGGTTCCCGTTCGCGTCGTAGTCGTAGTCTGCGGACGAGCCGTCCGGATACGCAATCGTGTCGGGACGGCGCAGGACGTCGTTCGTGTACGTCGTGAAGAGCCCAGCCCGGTCCCGCTTCTGCTTCAGCGTGCCGGACCGGTAGTACCAGTACTGCTCGTACGTTCCATCCGGGAACGTCGTCTTCGTCACCCGGTTCGCGTGGTCGTACTCGTGCGTCGTTTCTTGGCGGACACCGATCGAGTCCACAGGGGAGAGCACCTTCCTCAGATTGCCGACAGCGTCGTATTCGTACGTCGTATCGTAGTACCCGCCGGTGCCCGCGTCCCAGAACTCACGCACCGTCACAAGGCGGCCATTCCAGTCATACCAGTATTCCGTCTTCCGATCCGGGTCCATGTCCTCCGTGACCGTCACGGTCTTCTTGCCGAGGGCGTCGTCGTAGGCGATGTCCACATACGTGCCGTCGGGATTCGTGGCAACAAGAAGCCTGCCGAGAGCGTCGTAGGATCTTCCGAAGGTCCGTCCCGGCTCGCCGGGGCCGCGGGGCGCGGTGTACTCCGTGACCTGCCCTAAGCCATCGTAGACGAACGACTCCAACGAGTAGTAGCCGCTCTTGATACCGCACCCCGGCGTCGGCGGCGGCCCGGTCTCGTCGAAGCGATAGACCTTCGTCAACCGTCCCAACACGTCGTAGCACCGCCAGGATGTGTGCCATCCCGTCGAGCCGACCACAACGACGTACAGCTGAGTGACCCTCGTTTCCGTGTAGGCCATCGAGGACCCGGGCACAAACTTCTGGACCCCCGTCTGGAGGTCGACGATGTCTGCCGTCGTCCATGGAGCGCCCGTGGCGGGGTTCAGGGTCCATGTGTGGCTCACCTTCGTCCACGACCAGCCCGCGTACTTCAGTGGGCTCAGGTACCCGTTCAAGGTTAGGTAGAAGTACGTGAAGCACTCGGATGGGTCGCACCAGTCCTCCGACTCGAAGCTCGCCACCGCCACAACCGTGACGGAGCCGACGGAGCTGAGCACGGTCAGCCCTGACATCGCATACTGGTCCCGTTCCCCGTTGACCGTCTCGAACACGTACGTCCTGTCGAGATCGTGCGGATCGGCTTCGTCCACACACTCCCAATTCTCCTGGGGCGGCGGGGGTTGCCGGCAGGGCTCGGTCCCTCCAATGGACCACTGAGTGTGCGAGCCCGGCCCGTTCGGCCGCAGGACCTCAGACGCGTGGTTCTCCCCCGTCACAATCACGAGGTTCTCCGCGTCGACATACGCCTGGGTGACGATGGCCCCGTCGGGATGCGCGACCCGCGTCAGGCGGCCGAGCGTGTCGTAGTCGTACGATGTCTTCTTGTTGATCGGTGGTTGGAGCTTGGGAGGGGTGACGGACTTGAGCTCCCCCGTGTTGAAGTCGTACTCGAACGCTGCGAGTTGGGTGGAGCCGCCAACGAGGTCGGACACGCCAGTCAGCATGGAAGCCTGATACGCGGATCCGAACTGATAGGTCGTCTCGTGCGAGTAGGCGTCGTCGTATAGCGTGCTGGCCGCGACGATATTCCCGTACGGGTCTGGGGTTCGCGTCGTGGAGACCCACCCCAGGGGGCCGTCTCGGGTCCTCGCCTCGACGAGGTTCCCCTTCGGGTCGTATCGGAAGTAGGACTCGAGAATCGTGGTCCCGGATTGGACCCGGTACGTCCCCGCAAGGCGGTCTTTGATCCGGATGTCCATGCCGCCGTTCGAGAAGAACTTCGACCACGCTCCGGACAAGGAGAATTCGTCGCCCCCGAACACGTTCTCGAACCATGGGGAGTCGTACAGGCGGGACGCCCGCCCCGGGGAGTAGACGACGAAGGATGCAGTGACGGGAAACGCGTTGCGGAACGAGTCGTCCTTCGCATAAACGTCGAGCACGGCCGTGCCGAGGGTGTCCGCGGTGCCGGTGACCTTGACCACCCCCTTCCTGTCGACCATGTCGACGACGCCGTTGGCGGGCAACCCGAAGACGCGGATCTGACCGAGCCCAGCGAGCCCCTTCGCCGTCACGTCCCATCGCGCGCCGCCTCCCACGACGTAGTATCCCGCGCCCTTCCACGAGTCGGCCCCCGTCCCGATGTCGTCCTGGCGAACGAGCGTCATGAGCCAGCGATCAAAGACGCTTGGGACGGTCCCCATCCATCGCCGCGCATCCGTCTGGTTGTCGCCGCCGAGGTTGTCGAGCGACGCGCCCCAGTACGCCCGGTGCGCCCAAGAGCCGTCGGGATGGCTCCGGTAGGTCCGGATCAGCTCCGCGGGGAAAGCGTCCCGCGTGAGGTACACGAACTGGACCGCGTACTCGTTCGATGCGGGCGCCATCAAGTTCGAGGAGTCCCCGAAGCTGTGGCCGTGCTGGGGGGCCTTCGGTTTGCTCCAGTGGTACGAATTCCCGCGGAGGACAAGGGAATCCGGCGGCCAAGACTGCCACACCCACTCCTCACCGTGGCCCACCGGGTTACTGTTCTGTGGCGGGATTCCGCCCTCGTCGTCCACCCACACAGTCAGATAGGCGAGGTTCGGGAACCCTGACGAGGTCTTTGTGAACTCGGAGATTAGCCGTGGAGGGGTGAACGCGAATGTCGTCCCGCCCCAGATCTGGCGCACCGGGCTCGTGTAGATGGGGGACCATTCGGCATCCAGCACTTGGACGACCATGCCGGGGAACTGGGAGGGGCCGAGGGTCAGCGACGCCATACCCCCCGTTGCGGGGCTGTCGGCGATGAGGGGTTTGCCCGTGCGCGGGTCCAACACGCGGAGCCGCCCGCCGGTCGGGAGACCCGTGGCGATAACCGACGTCCCGAGGAAGACCGCCAAATCGTCGACCCACATCTTCCCCGTCGTGGTGGCGGATCCGGCTTGGAAGTACACGGTGTCCGCGCCGCCCGCACTCGGCATCAAGAAGTCGCCCGCGCCGATCTTGGTACCGCCAACGTACAGATCGAACCGACTCAGGGTTCCCTGATAGGACTTGAAGTGTACGGTAATCAGGTACCACACGCCCGGAAGGTACGTATCCGCCGTTCGCCAGTTCGCGCCGTCCAAGTACCGAATCTCGCCGCTCGTGGCATCACCGGCGGCGAAGAGCACGTGGGCCCGGATCGTCGAACCCTGACGGATCTGGAAGTGGTGGTCCCGATCGGTCTCGTTGGCTCGAATCCGCGTGCTCACAAGGTGGTCCGTCGACTGGTAGGAGTATGTGTGAGAGGCGGACGCGACCCCCGTGGGCGACGGCTTGTTGATCTCGAGGGACGGGGGGAGCGTCTCGAAGATCGTCTTATTGAGACTCACGGTCCCCGCGGTTCCCTTCGTCCAATCCGAGATACTCCGATCAAGGAACTCCTCCACCCAGACGGCTCCCGAGGTCGTTTGGAAACGCCCCGGGGCATAATACGCGCTCCGGTTGTTCGAGTGGACGTAGGACATGAACGCCTCGTTCCCCATCCCGTCGCGCGTGTAGACGGGGTTCCCATATTCGTCGTGGTGGGCGAGGGTGGAATACGTGACGAGGTCAGCGTCGGCTGCGGCGCCGCCCATGGCAACGTCCGTCTGCGCGACGCGGCCCCCCGCGAACCAGAGGCGGTGTTGGCCCATTTTGACCTCTGCAGGCGGGGCTCCGAGCTCGGTAACGGTCACGCTGCCCGCCCGGGGGTCCATGTTGTACAGGGTGGATCCCTGGGGACTCCCCATCGTGCCCTCAGACCGCTCCACCTTGGCGAACACCACGGCGCCGTTGACGACCTCGGACGTGTACGTCCTCTGCAGGACCCGGGTACCGGATGCGTCCGCGAGGAACTGGGACGAGACGAGGAACGCCCGGGCGTCCGTGCCCGCCTGTACCGTCCGGTATCGGAAGGAGGTCCGCGCTCCGTTGGGGTAGGCAACCAACCGGACCAGCCATGGGTTCACCACGCTGTTGCATGGGGACGCGGACGCGCAGTACGTGTAGGTCGTGCTGCGGCCCGCCGGGTCGACGACGGAGGTCAGCAAGTCCCCCGAGTAGCGGTACTCCACCGTCCGGCCGCCGTACGTGACCTTGCACACCTTTGGCGGGGAATCCCCCGTGCCACGGCAATACGTCGTGGGAACATAGCTGAAGGTCGCCACCCGTCCAGCCGTGTCCATAATCGTGTCCAACCGCCCCCCGGAATATCCGAGCGTGATCTCGTTGCCGGTTGGGTCCGTGATGTTCATCACGTGCCCTTCCCAAGACGACACCGTGTACCTCACCCCGGACTTCGTGTCCAGGTACCACGGATTCGGGGGCGGTGTTCGCTCCAGTCGGAAGTATTCCCCTTCCTTGTTCTCGAACACGCTGCCGTCCCAGCGAATCGGGTAGCGCTGGCCGTCCCACAGATGCACGTGCTCCCGAGTCACCAGAGGGAAGTTCAGGCTCCAGCCCTGCCCGAGGGAAAACCCCAATGGCGCTTCGAAGTTCCATGCGAGGTCGAACGATCCCGATTGGCCGCGTACGAACGCGTCCGGCGTCCGGTACAGCCTCTGGATCGAGAGGTCCAACCCGCGCCCGGGAACGGCGAGGTCCGTGTGCTTCAGGTGAAGCAGCCCCGTCAGGGGGCTCACGTACTCGCTGAGCTGCTGGAGGTGAGCTCCCTGGGCGTGGAGCCCCGGTCGGTTCCACGCCGAGTCGCCGGCCCCGGTACCGCCCCTCCGCGTGGGCAACGAGGCAAAGTACACTTCGCCCCCGGGGAAGCTCGTATACCCCACGAACGTTCGTTGCGTCTCCGCGAAGGAAGAGGTGGTGAGAAACACGGGATCGCTCAGGCACGGGAAGGGGTTGGAGACGGAGTTCGAGGGGGAGGCAGGGTTGCTCCGCATGTAGTGGATCTGGTGCGCGCCGTTCGAGCAGGTTTTCTTGAGCCAGAAATGGTGAAAGTCTCCGTTGATGTCCCGCTGGATGGCCGGATGCTTCGCTGGTCCCGGATACCAGAGGCCCCCCGAATAGCTCCCAAAGGATACGGTGCCGGTTTGCACGTGGCTCCCTGAGTCGATGTAGAGGACCCTCGCGACGAAGCCGTCGTCGGCTGCACCGAACCGGTCCGCCTTCTCCGTGTTCCCGGGCAACTGCGCTCCCGCCGACGTCTGCATCCCGGACCAGGCCGGAGCGGGGGCGGCGAACGGGTCCCACGTCCACCATCGGAACTCCTGGTCTTCGAAGCCCGTACCGATGAGCATCATATACCCCCATTGCAGGGGAACGAGGCGGACGGCGAACCGGAAGTCGGAGGGTGCGAAGAGCCCGGGAGGGGTTTGCGAGTACATGCGATCGTTCACAAATGACGTGCCGCCGGGCACCGTGGAGTGGAACGTCCGAACTCGTTTGACCCCCTCGTCGCCGGCGAGGGCGATCCAGAACACACCGTCTGCTCCGATTGCCACGCTGGGAGCGTACGCTTCGATGAATCCCCAAACCCACAGGGACTCGGGGTCCCAGTGAATGACGGAATCACGGATCGTTCCCTTCTTGAAGTAGAGGTTGTCCCAGTTTGCCATCGAGTGCAGCCAGACGAGCGCGACGTCCCCCTGTCGGGCGTCAACGTCGAACCCCCATTCGAAGTCGCCTGCCCCCCCGGTGACGACCGGGATCGGCGGGTTCCAGACCATGGACGACCCAGCCTCGTACCCGGAGGCGTACCGGATGCTCGGGGTTTCTCCGTTCAGGTGCAAGAAGAACGCGAAGTACCGGCCGTCGTGGAAAAAGACCTTCTTCTGGGTCGAGTACCTCGTTGCGTACGAGTCGTACGACTGCGCCACGTAGGAGGCGTCAATGCCGGCAAGCTGTTCGGGGAAGGCAATCATTAATCCCGGGCCCGCGTGACCCTCATCGATCGTCATGGGGCCGGCGTACAGGGAGCTCGTTCCCACGTTGCTCCAGTTCGCGACGAGCGTCGAATTCCACTGAGAGACGGACGGAAACATCCCGACAGCGGCGGACGGCGGGTCCGGCGGACTGCTGGCGAGGAGCTGCGGCGAACCGAAGTTGCCGAAGTACGTCGTCGTGTCATCGGATCGGCGGAGGTACAGGGAGGACGTGATGATCTTCCATCGGATGTGCCACGAGGTCAGGGTCGAGCCGGGGTCCTCGGTGAAAACCGCCCTTAGCTGCGAGGGCTCCGTCGCGCTGAAGTTGGCCGTGACGTCCATGATCCCCTGTTGCGTCTGGCCGCTCGTGACGTTGTAGCGGATCTGGAAGGTCGTATTCGTGGCCGTCACGATGTGGCTGCCCGAGATCGATGTCGCCGGACTACCTTCCACCACGACGGCGGAGCCGGTGGCCATCAGACGATCATCGAGGTCGTACGCGGACAGGACGTGAGGCGCCGTCGCCGTCGCGGTGAAGTTCCCGAACGTCGTCACGTATGTGTGGACGCCGTCCGCGTACACCCGGTACGGATCAATGGTGTTGTTCGCGTATCCTCCCGTGAGGTTCAGGGGCTGTCGGAACGCCGCGGTGACCTCGCCGTCCGTCCAGTCGTCGACGTCGATGCGGAGGACATCCACGGCCATCACGCCCTGTACGGTGTCGTCCGGGGTGTCCCACTGCGCGTCCCAGAGGCGCACGATCGGCGAACCTCCATTCACCTCCTCTGCGACCATTGGATAGCGGTCGAATGACTCGTCTCCGTCCGAGGTGCACCGGAACACCGTCTTCCAGCTCGCGGGCGGCGTCCCTCCCTGGCCGACCTGCACCGTAACGTTGCCGCCGCCAGGGTTCAGTCGGCTACACTCAAGGGCCAGGTACCAAGCGTCCGCCAAGGTCGGCACCGCCGACCATGTGAACCGGACCTCGAGCGCGTACTCCGCGTTGTACACGCCGTCCACGGTGGCCTGGATTTTCGTCGCCCGGTCGTTCGGGGAGCAGTCCCCGCACCGCGCGGCGACGACGAGGCCGTCCACGTCTGCGGTCGTCCACTCCGACCCGGAAATCGGGTTCGTCGTCATCGCCCGGTTGTACCGGACGTACGAGGTCGTCGTGCTCTGGATCGCGCCAACGTGGTAGGCGGAGGCCCCGACCTTCACGTCCACCGTGATCGACGCGGGCAGACTGCTCACCTTGCGGGCGTCGACGGCCGCGGTCACCGTGAAGTCGTCGATGTCTGTCGGGTCCGTCCACGTGGGGTTCTGGAGGGCGACCCCGACCCGGTTCCCGTTCGTGCTCCCCTGGCGGCACGTCGCGTCCCCGTCGTTCGGGTTCTCTGGGTCGTCGAGGTCGTCGTGCGCCGTCGCGTCCGTCTGGCATCCCGATACGGACCAGCTGACGACGTCGTCCCCGTTCGGGAGCAACACGACGCCCACCTGATCCGCCGGGCTGCGGTCCGCCTCCTGGTACGAGCACCGGAGGTCGTCCGACGCGTTCAGGAAGGTCCACGCGCTGCCGCAGTCCCCGCCCACGAGGGTGCCGTTCACGAGGGTCTGGGACGCGGGGAGGTACGAGCCTCCGCTCGCGGGTCCCGATTCAGGGCCCGAGCCTTCCGAAGCGATTGGGCCTTGGCCGGGTCCCGGGGGGGTACCTCCCCCGAAGTCGGGCGCGGCTGCAGGCCCCAGGAGGGGCGAGGCGATGGTCAACAGGAGAACAGCGGACACCACGACGCACAATCCCTTCCACATGCGGTCCTCCTCCCGGCGGGGGTAGGCATGAACAGGACTATGAAACTAATCGTCGGGTGGGTGAATCGCGGACGCTTGGCCCCTAGAACAACCACGGGCCAACGAACTGCCAAACGATCAGGACAAGGATCATCAGGGCGAACACGTACGAGATGTTCTTCACTGCGCGCTCGCGGTCGGTCGCGGGCGCCGGCCCACGGACGCGCTGCAGCAGCGCGTGGAGCCCGTCCCGGAAAAGGTAGCCGCCATCGAGCGGCACCGCCGGGAGCGCGTTCGTCATCCCGAGCATGAGGTTCAGCCACATCAACCAGTAGAACGTGTTCGCGAGGACCCAGAACCCGTCGCCCAACCCCGCCAACGGCCCGTGGACCTCGTAGAAGTCGAGCGCCAGGCCCTCCATCGGCTGGAGGCCGGTGAACGGGAGCGAGACGTACGCGAGGGTGGATTGGAGGATGCCGCCGAACTCCGAGGCGCCGCCGATCGGGTGGAAGTACGCGGACGTGAGCCTCGCGGGGAACACGACGACACCGAGGAACCCCCGTCCGGGGACGCCTGTCGACGAGAAGTGCGAAGCGTTTGCCAGGGTCACGTTCGTTGCGACGGGTGCGGCGAACCCCTTGGCGGTGTACGTGAGGTTCACGGTCTGGTTCGCCCGGGTCAGCGCCAAGGCGTCCGAGAACGTGGCGAACGAGGGCGTCGGCGTGTCGTTCACGGACATCAGGATCACGCCCGGGCGGAGACTGATGTTTGCCGCGGGGCTGTTCGCCCTCACTTCGGAGACCCCCACGCCGTCCGCGACGGGCTGGACGCTCCCCATGAATCCGACGGAGAAGACAACGGCGAACGCGAGCGCGAACACGAGGTTGACCGCCGGGCCCGTCGCGAACAGCCGCGCGCGTTCCCGCCGCGGCATCGCCTTCATCTCCGCCTCGTCCGGTTCCACGAACGCCCCGATCGGGACGATGAACAACAAGAGGCCGAGAGAGTTCACCTTGATCTTCGACGCCCGCGCGAGGATGCCGTGGCAGAACTCGTGGACGATGATCGCGAACGCGAGCGCGAGGATCCCGTAGCCGATCGGGATCAACCGGTTGATGCCAGGGATGCCGAGGAGGAGGTCCGGCGACGGTTCCCGGCCCGGCGGGATGTTCACGACGAGGACGGCGAGCCAGACCAGGAGGACGGTCATGGAGACCATCGCGATCCCCACGAGCACGATCGACAGATCCCCAAACCACCGCCAAAACCGCGCGCGCTGCGCGATCCGGTCGATGAGTTTGCGGCCTTTCCCCGTCTTCCACATCAGAAACGGGCCCATGAGGGCGAGGCCCCACTTCGTCGTCCCCGCCTCGTCCGGCTTCTCGAGGCGCCCGAGGCGGTGCAGGAGGTACAGGAAGCCGAACCAGAGCGCGGCCGCGATGAGGAAATAGAAAAGACTGTCGAGGAACGCCAAGCGGGGGTCCTCAGAGAACGCGCTCTATTTCAAGCTATTTGGCTGGGATCTCGCGGTTCCACACCTCGTCCGGAACGTCGTCGTAGAACCCGAAAGACTCCTCCACCGACTGGGGCCTGCCGTTCGCGGCGAGCTCCTTGATCCGGTTTGTCCGGAGGATCCAGTAGTGGATGCGCCACAGCTTGCCCTTCTTGATGAAGACCTCCTCCTGCCGCGTCGTCAGGAGGCCGGCCTCCTCGAGCGTGTAGAACACGTCCCGGTCGTCCGGGTCCAGCCGGTTGTCGATCACCTCGGACTCGTAGCCGAAGAAGCTTAACACGTATTCCGCGAGCGCGTCCAACTCCTCCGCGGGCATCCCCTTCCCGACCGTCGCCTGCAAGGCCGCGCGGACCTCGGTCTGCGTCACAATCGGCACAGACACTTCTCTGTGTGTGAGGAGGGTTAAGAAGGGATGGCCCCGAGAATCCCGGGTGAGAATCAATTAAGCCATTGCGGCCGTTCGCGGGTCCATGTACGCCATGCTGTACTTCACCGCCAAGGACATGACGGACGCGTCGCGGATCGCCCGCCACCTGGTCGGAAAGCGCCTCATCGCCTGTGCGAACGTGTTCCCCGTCCGCTCGATCTACCGGTGGAAGGGAAAGGTCCAGGACGAGACGGAGGCGGCCGCAGTCTGCAAGACGCGCAAGGCGGCGGTGAAACGGGCGATCGCGGAGGCGAAGAAGGTCCACGGGTACGAGGTGCCCTGCATCGTGTCCTACGACATGGGGACTGCGCTGGCGGCGTACGCACGCTGGATTGACGCGGAGACCGCCGCCAGGGCTAGCGGATCACCACGGCGCCGTAGCCGACCGCCAGGCCCCGGTCGCTCGTGATGTCCGCGGAGCTGGCGTACTTGAGAACGTCGGCCGTTGTCGCCCCGCCCGCCTTCGCCGCGATGAGCATCGCGGTCACGGGCCCGTACCCGCACATCGTGATGTCGTGTTCGTGCACCACATCCTGGAGCCCCTTCGGGTCCAGTGCCTCGATCTTCTCGAGGGCGAGCGCGTCCTGCTTCCGCGCGAAGGCGGATACGGACGTCCCGCGCGGCGGCATCTGCCCGTAGTTCGGCCCCACGTGGGTGAAGTCGGAGGACGCGATCACGACCGCGTCCTTCCCCCTCACCGCCTTCGCGACGGCGTCCCCGACCTCCCTCGCGACCTCCCACTCCTGGAACCCGAGCGCGATCGGGACGAACGTGATCTCCGGCTTCAGGTGCAGGAGGAACGGGAGCTGGACCTCGATGCTATGCTCCTCGCGGTGCGCCCCGGGATCGGACTCGATCACGCCGCCGACGATGGCCTCGCCGAGCTTCGCGTCGTACGTGGCGGTGCCCAGGGGCGTCAGGTGGTCCTCCGGGCACAGGGCGACGGGGGCACCGATCCCGCGGTGGTTCGGACCGAGGATCACGAGGTGCTCCGGCATCCCGTCCGCCGCGAGCGCTCGGTAGGAATGGGCGGCGATGGGGCCGGAGTACACGTATCCGGCGTGCGGCACGACGAGGCCCTTGATCCGGCGGTCGCCCCGTTGCCGCGGCGCGGCAGGAAGGTCTCCCGGCCCGAACGGATGTCGGTAGGACGACTCAATCTGATGCAACAGGGCTTCCTTGCCGCCGGCGTAGAAGGCACCGGCCACCGCGGGGTAGCGGACGATGCGACTCCCCTCGGGAGGGATACGCGGCGACGGGGAATAAAGGCTCGGATGGACCGATCCCCTCCGCGTGGAATCGATGAGCCGTGGTCAGGGGATCATGATCGGACCCTCACCGGCTTCGCCCCTGCCGATCTGGAACGCGACCGCGCCCGAGACGACGAGCACCACGCCGCCAAGGAGGAAAAACCCGGAGATTAGCGGGAGGGGTTGGGCCAAGAGCGCGAGGATCGCCACCGCCACAGAGATGAGGGATCCGATCGCGATCAAGACTCGACCGAAGAGAACCGCGCGAGGGCTCCCGCTCCGGGTCATGGAAGACAACAGGAGGGGAGGATACCTAAAGCTGCGCCTCGAAGTCGTCGATCGTCTGCGTGAACTCCTCGTCCGTCTGGATCTGTCCGCGCGCCTTCAACAGTTCGCGCGTGAGGAGCCAGTACACGGTCGCGAGGGCGCGCCGTCCCTTGTTGTTCGTCGGAATCACGAGGTCCACGAACCGCAGGTCGTTGTTCGCGTCGCACAGAGCGACGACGGGGATGCCGACGTTCATCGCTTCCTGAAGCGCCTGCTGGTCCGCCGCGGGGTCCGTGACGAGGATGACC
>DATEUK010000004.1:0-2534 GCA_035283165.1 Thermoplasmata archaeon | reverse complement strand
ACGATGCTCGCCTCCGGATTCCTCGACGAGACCGGCGGGTCGATGCTGCGCGTCTACAACGCGGGTGCGGGCGCCGTCGTCACGAAGTCGATCGGGATGGAGCCTCGGCCGGGGAACCTGAACCCGACGGTCGTCGAGCTCGACGTCGGCCTCCTCAACGCGGTCGGCCTGCCGAACCCGGGCGTCCGAGACTACGAACGCGAGGTGAAGCATGCGCGAGACGGCGGGGCCGCCGTCATCGGCTCCGTGTACGGGAAGGACGGCCCGGAGTTCGCGGCGGTCGCGTCGCGGATGGCGGCGTACGGCGTCTTGGCGGTGGAACTGAACCTGTCGTGCCCGCACGTGAAGGGCCTCGGCACGGAGATCGCGCAGGATCCGCACGCGGTCGAGGAGATCACTCGCGCGGTGAAGCGGGTCGTGGATGTCCCCGTGTTCTCGAAGCTCTCCCCGAACGTCGCGGACATCGCCTCCTTCGCAGACGCTGCGAAACGAGGGGGAGCGGACGCGGTCACCGCGATCAACACCGTGAAGTCGATGGCGATCGCCGCGGACCTCAAGATGCCCGTCCTGTCGAACGCGTACGGGGGGCTCAGCGGGCCCGCGATCAAGCCCGTGGGCCTGCGGTGCGTGTACGAGATCCGCGAGTCCGTGGACATTCCCATCGTGGGCGTTGGCGGCATCGAGACCGGCGGGGACGCGATCGAGTACCTGATGGCGGGGGCGAACGCGGTCCAGATCGGTACCGCGATCCTCCGCCGCGGCATCGACGTCTTTGCCCATGTGTGCCGCGAGATGTCCGCGTGGATGGACGCGAACGGATACTCGAAGGTCGCGGACCTCGTGGGGGCCGCGCATGGCTAGCCGCCTCACCCAGATCGTCCGACTCGAGGACGTCGTCGTGGAGGACCCGAAGACGCGGACGTACCGGTTCCGCGCGAACATGGACCCGAAGCCAGGGCAGTTCCTGATGCTGTGGATCCCCCGCCACGACGAGGTCCCGATGGCGTATTCCTACCTGGAGATCCCGATGGGAATCACGGTCCGGGAATACGGGGACGCGACGCGCGCGTTGGCGGCGGAATCGAAGAAGGGGTATCGCGTGGGCGTCCGGGGACCGTACGGAAACGCGTTCGCGGTTGAGGGGAAACATGCGTTGGCGGTCGCCGGCGGCGTCGGGATCGCCTCCGTGATCGCCGCCGTCGAAGCGTACGCGAAGGCGGGCATCCCGATCGAGACCGCGTTCGGGGCCAGGACCCGGGGAGAACTCACGTTCCTCGAACGGATCCGGGCGTGCGGGCCCGTCCACGTCGCGACGGACGACGGCAGCGCGGGCCATCACGGGTTCGTGACGGGCGTCGCCGCCAACCTCCTCGCGGTCGGGACGTACGACATGGTCCTCACGTGCGGCCCTGAAGTCATGATGAAGAAGGTCGTCGACACCGCCAATGCGGCGGGAATCCGGGTGCAAGCCTCCCTAGAGCGGTACATGAAGTGCGGGATCGGCATCTGCGACGCCTGCGCGCTCGACGACCGCCTCGTGTGCACGGACGGCCCGATCTTCTGGGGGGACGAGCTCGCACGGTCCCACGATTTCGGCCGCTGGCGGCGAAACATCAGCGGGCAGCGCGTGCCCGCGTAGGAAGCCGGGCAATCCCCCGAAAGCCTCATGCCTGCGGGACCGATGCGTGCCCCGATGCGGACGTCGAACCCCGTGTTCGGGAACCGGTTCCAGCGGTACGCGCAGCCGGCGCTCCCCCTCGAGCAGGCCGAGGTGATGACGGTCGAGGGCACCGCCACGAAGACGGGACTTCTCCTGTTCCTCGTGCTGATCGGCGCACTCCCTTCGTGGTACGCCTTCTACGCCCTCGTGGACCTCCCCCTGGTCTTTCTCCTCCTCCTGGTCGGGACCATCGGCGGGCTCGTCGTCGCCCTCCTCACGGTGTTCCGACCGAGGTGGGCGGCGGCGACCGCCCCGGCATACGCGATCCTCGAAGGACTCGCGCTCGGCGCGCTCTCGGCGGTCTTCGAGTACGCATACCCCGGCATCCTGTTCCAGGCGGTCGCGCTCACGTTCGGGGTGTTCGCTCTCGTCCTCGTCCTCTACCAGTTCCGCGTCCTGCGCGCAACCCCGCGGTTCGTCATGGGAATCGTCGCGGCCACCCTCGGGATCATGTTCGTGTACCTGATCGGGATCGTCCTCACCCTCTTCGGCGTCCCCGTGTTCTTCTTCTTAGACGCCAGCCCCCTCTCGATCGGGTTCAGCCTCTTCGTCGTGGCGATCGCGGCACTGAACTTCGTCCTCGACTTCGCCTTCATTGAGGAGGGCGCGGCCCAGCGCGCGCCGAAGCACATGGAGTGGTACGGCGCGTTCGGCCTCCTCGTCACGCTCGTCTGGCTGTACGTCGAGATCCTGCGACTGCTCGGAAAGCTCCGCAGCCGTTGACCGCCGACACCTTTAATCTGGGGGCCGCGGTCGCGCGACGGATGGCGTACCGGATCCGGCCCGCGACCCGGAGCGACCTGGACGTTCTCGT
>DATEUK010000003.1:0-10811 GCA_035283165.1 Thermoplasmata archaeon | reverse complement strand
GAGTTCCGGTACCGGATCAAGGAGCCGTCGAACTTCATCAACCAGTTCGTGGGGACGTTCGGCCTCGCGACGGCCCCGCAGGTCGAGGAGCGGCTCAAGGAGCAGGTCGTGGCGGTGATCTACGACGCGCTCGGGGAGCTGAAGGAACGGGGCCTCGGCGTCGCGGACCTCGGCGCGAACATCATGGAGATCGAGCAGGTCGTCCTCTCGAAGGGCGGCCCGCAGTTCGACCCGTACGGGATCGAGATCCAGAAGATCAGCGGGCTGTACATCACGCTGCCGGAGGCGGTGCAGGCCGCCGTGGACCAGCGCGCCGCGATGCAGATCACGGGCACGAACTACATGCAGTACCAGTCCGGGCAAGCGATGCGGGAGGCGGCGACGAACCCCGCCGGCGGCGCGGCGGGCGCGGGCGTTGGGATCGGCGCGGGGATTGCGATGGGCTACCAGATGGGCGGCGCGATGCAGCAGCCGCAGGCGCCCCCGCAGCAGATGAAGCCATGCCCGAAGTGCGGGACGCAGAATCCGCTGACGATGAAGTTCTGCGGGAACTGCGGGGCGCGCACGGAGGAGGGTGCCACCTGCCCGAAGTGCAACACGTTCGTCCCCAAGGGCACGAAGTTCTGTCCGGAGTGCGGGAACAACATGCTCGCAGGCGCGACGTGCGTGAACGGGCACGACGTGCCGGCCGGGACGAAGTTCTGCCCGGAGTGCGGCGGGAAGGTCGGCTGAAGCCCCGAACCCCTACCGGGGGTACGTGGCGGCGGACTTCGTGATGACCCGCTTGAACGTCCAGCCGCTCCCTTCGAGGGTGTTTCGGACGGGGTCGTGGACCCGCTTCGTGTCGAAGCTCCACTTCTTCGTGGTCCCCCCGCCGATTTCCCCACCCCACGACTTGTAGTTCGTCGGTCCGCGGCCCCACGTCTTCTTTACGCCAAAGCTCAGGGACTCCGGCTCGACCTCCGTCTCGACCTCCTTGTTCGTGATCTCCTCGCAGAACCGGCCCTGCTTCGCGGTCTCGTCGAGGAGCAGCCAGGCCCGGTACCGCTGTTCGTCCACGATCCGCTGCTCGATGAACAGGTCCGTCTCCGGACTCCTCCGGATCTCGAACGGGTTCGACGGGTTGTTCAATGCCAAGAGACGGTCCAACACGAGGCTCTTCGCGACAGGCGCGACCTCCGGCTTTTTCCGATCCCAGAACGGCATGGTCCTCTGCCCCCAAGGCTCCCAATCCGATTCCTCTATTAGAGCATTCCCCGTTCCCGCCAGACGGGCGCCAGGCCCGTGTTCGCGCTCGAGCGCCGCGACCCATGGGCGACCCATGGATATCGTTAAGCGTGTCCATCGCTTTCATCCCCGCGGGGGAGCCGCGTGGACGACTACCAGGCGCTTGTGAAGAACGTGCTGCGTCAGACCCTGCACGTGAGGCCGGGGGAGAACGTGATGGTGGAGGCGTGGAACCACGGCCTGCCGATTGCCGCGGAGTTTGTGTTCCAGATTCGCGCGACCGGGGCCCGGCCCCTCCTCCTCGTGGAGGACGAGGACAGCTTTTGGCGGTCCGCCGCCGCGCTGCCCAGGTCGAAGCAGGGGACCGTCGGGCGTCACGAATGGGCGGCATTGGAGGCCGCTGACGCATACGTCTTCATTTCGGGTCCCGCGGACGTCTCTCGGATCCACGAGGTGGGGATCGACCGGTACGACGCGATGATCTCGTACGCCGACGAATGGTACCGCCGCGCAGCGAGTTCCCGGATCCGGGGCGCCCAAATCGACCTTGGGTACGTGACGGAATCGCGAGCCCGCGCGTACGGATTCGACCTGGACGCATGGCGGCAGATGATGCTCGAGGCATCCTCCGTCGAGCCGCAGGAACTTCGCCAGGCAGGCCAGAGGATCCAGCGGGTCCTCTCGGGGAAGGGTCACCTGGAACTCTCCGCGCCGAATGGGACTCGGTTCGAATGCGTTCTCGCGCGTCGACGCGCCCACCTCGAGGACGGCGTCGTGACGCCCCAGGCCCTGGACACGGGGGAGAACATGGCCAGCATCCCTGCGGGGGAGGTGTACGTCGCGCCGCGCGAGCGATCCGGTGCGGGCACGATCCGGTTCGACCGGCCCATCGCCTCCGTCGGCCGGTGGGCGCGGGAGATCATGCGGCGTGCGTGGCTCCCAGGCCTCACCTTCGCGTTCGACGGAGGTCGGGCAAAGTGGTCCTGCGAGGAGAACGCCGAACTGGTCCTGTCCAGCTGGAGGCGGGCGAAGGCGGGACGGGAGCTGCTCGCGGGCATCGGGATTGGGCTGAACCCGAGGGCGATGAACGGGTATCTCCAGGACGATCTCGTGGCTGGAAACGTGTACGTCGCCATCGGGGACAGCGGCGAGTTCGGCGGGAGGAACGTCGTGGATTTCGGCCTCGCGGGGACCCTGACGGGCGCGACCGTCACGGTCGATGGCACCTCCCTGATCGAACAGGGGCGAATCGTCTAGGAGTGCCGTTCGACGGAGAATCCACCCCGGAGCCGTCGGCCGGCCTTCGGGACACTCGTCTTCGGATTGGCGCGTCGAAGAACTCCGAGGATCCGCCCGCGGTGGGAACGCCGTGGCTGCCTCCGTCCGCCGGCCGTCCAGCCTTCGACTCACTGGACCTGCTATCGCGGGTACGTCGCGGACGACTTCCTGAGGACCTGCTTGAAGGTCCAGCCGTTCGCTTCTAACGTATCGCGAATCGGACCGTCGTAAATCCCTGGGAGGCGTGACCAGGTCTTCGTAGAGCCGAAGCTGAGGCCGACGCCCCTGGTCCCGAGACGCGCGCCCGTTTCGGTCTCCTTTTTCGTCATCTCCTCGCAGAACCGGCCCTCCTTCGTGGTCTCGTCCAAGAGGAGCCAGGCCCGGTATTGCGCGTCGGTTCTCTCGCGGATGGTCCGCCGCTCGATGTAGAGGTCCGTCTCCTGACTCTGCCGGATCTCGAACGGGTTCGACGGATTGTTCAAGGCCAAGAGCCGATCGAGCACGAGACCCTTCGCAACGGGCGCAACCTCCGGTTTCTTCTTATCCCAGAACGGCAACGTTCCACACCTCCTTACCCGGACCCGCAATTCCCGAGGCCGTATTAGATGATTTCCAGTAGGGGATTTCAACCGCATGGGGTGATCTCCACCGACCGGGGACCTCGGAGGGCGGGGAGCTTCCCGGACGACCACTACACGGTCGCGGCCCCAACCTAGACGTCATGAAAGCGCTTTCCCCCCGACGGACATCCCGGCTGAGGTCCGGGTCCCCGGCGGACCACAGTTCCGCGTCGTGGTTTCAATGCTTGAGCGCCTCCTCCCAGATAGGGCTCAGGACGAGGGCGGTGGGGGCCGGAGAGGCTGAGATGGCTCTCGCAGTTTTCGGCGACGCAAGAGCACGAAGGCCGAGAGGAGGACGATTCCGGCAACCGCAATTACGAGGACGTATGGGAGCTTGGATTCGATGGGCGCCCCGTCCGCGTCGCACGCATCGCCGACGGCGTCCCCGTCCAAGTCGGCCTGGGAGGGGTTGGCCACCGACGGGCAGTTGTCCGAACCATCTGGAACGAGGTCCCCATCCGCGTCACCGGCACCGACAACGGCCACGACAACCAGCGTTGTCACATCGGTATTGCCGCACGAGTCTCGAACGGTGACGGTGAGGGTATACGTGCCGGTGCCGCCCGCGGTGTCGAGCACGAGGCGGCCGGTGGCCGGGTCGATCGTCGCGTAGGAGGAACCCGTGACGGACCAAGTCAACGTGTCCCCGTCGAGGTCCGTCGCCTCGTACTCGTGGGTGAATACGTCGGAAGGCTCAATCGTCTTCGCCCCATTGACCTCGTTCGTGATCACCGGTGGGGAACTCGCGTCGCACGTCACGGCGTTCAACTCAAAGCCGATGGTGTCCGGCCACCCGAAGGGGTCGCGAACGGTGACCGTGACGGTCCAAACGCCTGTCTCCGGCGGCACGCCCGTGAGGATTCCCGTCTCGGGGTCGATGGAGAGCCAGGGTGCGCTGGGGGTCGTGCCAACCGACCATGAGAGCATCCCGCCCTCGGGGTCAGTGGCGAGGAATTCGTAGGAGAATGTCTGTCCTACCTCGCCCTCCACGGGCTCGGCGGGCCCATTGGAGATGGTGGGCGGTTGGTTCGCTTGGCCCCCGTCGTCGGTGGCGGTCTGCGCACTTCGGGTCGCACCGGAAGCGAAACTCAGCAAGTACGTCCCCGCGTCCCCGCCCCAGGCCCGCGGCACACTCACAGTGACTGTGTTTGACGAGATCACCGGATCGACGGACCCGGTACCGCTGCCCCCGCCCGAGCTCGTGTAGTCGTAGGAGTAGAGACACGAGGAACACGAGGGCGGCGAGTCGTACAAAGAAAGAGAGATCTCGGCCCGGGACTCGAACGTATTAATCGTGTACACGAGGCTCGTACTGGGGTAACCGATTGGCCCGACAAAGGTCAGGCCAATCGTGAGGTTCGTGGCGCTTGCCGATGAGACCACCGAGACGACATCGGCCGATTGGCGGAGGGCCTGCGGAGGAGACCCATAGTTCCTCGTGTCCCCCGCGGGATCCGTGAAACCCGTGTCGAACCCTCCTCGTGTCGCAGGCGGGAGAACGGCGCCCGCCCCCAGCAACGCGCAGACAAGGAGCCAAACGCTCCCGATCGTCTTCCCCATGAATAAGCGGAGAGAGGCGCGGTGTGGAATAAAGCCCCTTCGGGAAGGCGTCTGGAGGGAAGGCCCGCCTGGAGGAGCGCGAGGCGCCGATCAATCGGGCGATCGAAGCCCGTCGCCGACAGACCCGACACCGGGCGCCGCCCATGATCCCGGCTCACATTCCCGAACCACAGGCTTATCCGCGCTGGCAATCGGTTCCGATGCGCATGGGCGCATGCGAATGGGAGCCGACGGGCCTGACGCCTCGGCCCCTTGCGTGTCCGCCACTCAGATCTTTTCGAAGTACGCGAAGACCCACTTCTGCTCGTTCATCGTCACCCAGCACGTGGGGCTCGTGCCGGTGCAATCCCCGCTCCATCCGACGAACCGCCAACCCGGATTGGAGGTGGCGGTCAGAGTCACATTCGTGCCCGCCAGGAAGAACGCGGAGCAGTTCCCTCCGCTCGTCCCGTTGTCGCGGCAATCGATTCCAGGCGGCGCACTCGTCACCGTGCCGCCGCTGCCCGAGTAGTTTCCACCCGGGTCCGAGCTGTAGACCGAGACGAAAAGCTGATAGTAGGGAGAGGTGAAGGTGGCGGCCACGAACCGATCACGGTCCATCCCAACTGTGCAGGTCGCGTTGAGGCCGGAACAGTCGCCGCCCCATCCGACGAGGCTCTCGCCGGCGTCCGGCGTGGCGGTGAGATTGACGAC
This sequence comes from Thermoplasmata archaeon, assembly GCA_035283165.1. Taxonomy (GTDB): domain Archaea; phylum Thermoplasmatota; class Thermoplasmata; order RBG-16-68-12; family EA-27; genus EA-27. The sequence goes on along the minus strand of DATEUK010000003.1, from coordinate 5,433 downwards.
GGACCCGGCCGGGAACTCCACGAAGCACGTGCCGGACGCGTACCGGCAGTCGATCCCGGGGGAATCGCTCGTGACGGTCCCGTTCCCCACGACCCACACGGAGAGGCCATACTGCGATTTCGTGAAGTTCGCGAACACGAAACGCATCCGATCCATCTGCACCACGCATGCGGCGCCGGTCCCGGAACAGTCGCCGCCCCAGCGATCGAACCGCCAGCCCGCATCCGGCGTGGCCACGAGGTCCACGAGGGAACCTGCCGGGAACTCGGCGGAGCAGCCGGGATACCCCCAACGGCAGTCGATCCCTGCGGGGACGCTCCTGACGTTCCCGGCGCCGGAGACCCAGACGGACAGACGGTAGCTCGGGACCGTGAAGACCGCGAGGACGACGTGGTGCCCGTCCATCCGAACTTCGCACGTCGCGTTCGCCCCGGAGCAGTCGAGGCCCCATCCCACGAACAGGAGACCGGCATCCGGGGTGGCGGTGAGCGTGACCAGGGTCTCCGGGGAGAACTCGGCAGAGCAGATGCGTCCCGTCGACCGGCAGTCGATTCCCGGGGGAACGCTGTTGACCGTCCCGTTGCCGACGACGCCGAGCGAGAGGCGGTACTTCAAGAACGGGTAATCCTCGGTTTCGCCGATCTCGAACTCGCCGGTCCCGTCGTAGTCCGTGATGGGGCTCCCGGTCAACGTGAGCCGGAGCCACGTGTCGCCGTCCCACACGACATCCGTCTCCACGACCTTCCCCGTGTACCGGGGGATTCTCACGAGGAGGTTCTCGACCGCCCACTCATCGGCGTCGGCCCAGTCCCCGTCCGAGTTCGCGTCGATCAGCGCGTTCAGATACAGGTCCCCGGACCAGTCGAAGTTCGACACGCGCACCTCGAGGGGATCTCGCCCACGCAGGCCGTCGTCGTAGGTGTCGACCGCGTCCGCGTCGTCCTCCGCATCGACCCACGCGCCGAGCCACGCGCGACAGATGTTCAGGTGGCGGACGCCGTCGCTAGCGAGGCGGCTCGGGTACGGAGGGTCGTCCGCGTCGCCGAAGTCCGGCCCGCAATCCCACGGGCGCGTGTCCACGTTCCACCAGGAGAAGTGGGTCGCCTGGAATTGCGCGTACACCTCGCCCGCGTACAGGCCCGAGCGGATGTCCTGCTCGTAGGCCTCCGCGATGGGTGCGCCGTCCGCATCCGTCAGCCTTCCGTTCGGCTCGCGGATCCAGTACGCGGTCGCGTAGTCCAGCGAGTAGATTGGCGTGTCGATCACGCCGTTGCCCGGCTGCAGGTCCTCGGCGTCCACCCATTGCGTCGTGGGGACGCGCATCCGAACGGTCGCGGGCGGTTCGGCGTCGAAGACGGGCAATCCGCTCGCGTCCATGGCGGCGACCCATAGGAACACGACGGAGTTCAAGGGGTAGTCGCGGCGCTCCGCCAGATCGCCCGGGAACACGTCCGGCGCCGCGTCGGGGTCGTACGGCCGCGCCCAGACCGCCGCCACGTTCCCCGGGAGGGACTCCGCGACGACCGCATCGTCGACGGAGCGTGCGGTCGACCCCGCCATCACGAGTCGCTTCGTCGAGGGATCCGGTAGCGCGAGTCGGCTGACGACGACCGCGCCTCCCGTGGACACCTCAGGGCTCCACCGGAATCCGGTCACGGGTGGCTGATCAGCGCTCTCGTATCGAACCTCGGCGAGGACGCGCACGGGAAGTAGCGCGCGCAGGCCGATATTGAACCAGCCGTCCGCGCCCGTCGTCCCCGTGGCGGTGGCGGCGCTGTCTTCCGTCCGCAAGAGGACCGTCGCCCCCGGGACGGGAGCTCCGGAGTCGAACTCCACGAGGCCTGCGACGAAGAGTTCCGTACCCGGCAGCGGTCCGACGGGCGTCGCGGAAGCCTCCGCGGACTCGTCCGATTCGCCCGCCGCGTTCTCGGCGGTGACGCGAACGTAGTATGTGCGGCCAATCACGAGGCCTGCCAACGTGTACGGCGAGGCGACGTCCGCGTACCGCGCGCCGTCGGGCATGGAGGCGTAGCCCGTCTTCGTCACGCCGGGCTCGGACGCGCGGAACAGGTGGTACGCGTCGGCCCCGGGGACGGGGTCCCACGAGACGGGGACGCGGGCGTCTCCCGCGAGCGCCTCGACGTTCGTCGGCGCGGCGGGCGCCGCCAGGGGAGGAATCCCCTCGGGCGTGACGGAGACCTCCTCGGAGACGTCGGACTCGCCCGCCTCGTTGAACGCCGTGACCCGGAAGTAGTACACGCGGTCGTTCACGAGCCCCGCGATCGTGTACGGGCTGACGACGTCCGCGAACCGCGCGCCGTCCGGCAGGCTGCCGTGTGAGTCCTTCGTGACGCCCGGGGACGACGCCCGGTAGACGTTGTACCCGTCTGCGCCTGCCACGACGTCCCAGGCGAGCGTGGCCTGCGCGTCGCCGGCGGTCCCGCGAAGCCCTCCGGGCGACGGCGGGGCCGCAGGACCGGGCGCCGGCGGCGCTCCGGGTCGCAGGACGACCGCCGCGCCGAGCGCCGCAATGAGAATCGCCGCCGTCAAGACGACGAGCGCTCGTCCCCGCCCGATCCGCTTGACCGGGCCACTTGCTTCCCCTTTCTCCGCCACGAACATCCCCGCGCGTCCACGGAACTTCCTGGTATTATCGATTGTTGGAACGCGTTTGTACTCCTATTAGACGGCTTCGGCGCCGTCCTCGAGAGGGCGGGGCGAAGAACCGCGCGCATGGGCGCATGGGCGCATGCGCATGGGAAAACTATTAAGTACTGGGAAGCATAGTGTCGCTATGTGCCAAGCATGACGATGGTCGAACGGGTGGGCGCGTGAAGACGCTGATCGTGGGCCTCGCGCTGGCGGTATTCCTCGCGATCCCGCTGGCCTCGCCCGCATCGGCCGCTCCCCTGCCGGACCGCGGCATCCCCGTCGTCGAGATCGACCACACGCTCCGGTTCGGGGGCGGAGAGTGGGTTCGTGTGCGCATCGGCGACGTCTCCCTCGGCGTCCACTGGGCGACGAACGAGTCCCTCCGGAAGGGGGGAGTCATGTTCTTCCTCGACTACCAGCGGTTCTTCGGCGCGGCGGAGCTGTACGACGAACAGGGGAACTACTTGGGCACGCGCGCACTCCCGGTCCACACGTTCGTCGCCCAACACTTCGACCGGATGTTCGAGTTCCTCGACGACGGGGATGGGCTGTTCGACCTCCGGCCGGAGACGGATCTCCGAAATCGTTCCGCCGGGGACGTCCCCGTGAAGTACCTGGACCTGAACACGAGATGGTACCTCGACGGATCAATCGAGCCGGTCGTGACGGCGGACGCCGCGTGGGTGAACTTCACGGTGAGCACCGTGGACGTCCCGTACACGCGGGTTTGGGACAACGTCTCGTGGATCTGGCGGTCGGGCCTGCCGTCCGACGGCGCCCTCGAGCGGATCAGCCTGACGTTCCACCTGTCCGCGACGGCGGAAGACGGGAGCGTCGCAATCCCCGTGTACCGCGTCACCCTCGCGAGCGGGCGCGAGCGCCTTCCGATCGCCTCCGAGTTCCTCGAGAATCGCACCCGGGAGGGCTCCTTGATCACGGTGGACGGGAAGTACGACCAGCGGATCGAGGGCTGGGACTTCGGCGGCGACGCCCGAGCGCGCCTCGGGTTGGCGACGGGCCTCACGTTCGGGAACCGGATCTCCTCCCCGGTCCTCCTGTGGATGCAAGAGCAGTTCGGGGGCTCGTGCCTGCGCGGCGATTCCTTCTACCACTGCGAGGGTGACGCGAGCCCGACGCGTCCCGTCCTGATCGCGAGGGACCGCCTCGAGTTCGCGGAGGAATGGCGGCGGGCCGGGGACTGGTACTGGGTCAGCGCGGTCACTGTCGACGGCCGACCGGACACGATGACGTTTGAAATCTACCACGCGGAACGCGCGAGGGACCTCTACGACGGGCACCTCGGGATTCGGCTGCTCGGTGGGTTCGTCTACCCGCAGGGCCAAGTCATCGAACACGACCCGGGCCTGAGCGCGACGTCCGTCCTCGCGCCGATCGCGAACACGACGAACGTGGCGCCTTCGATCCTCGTGGCGCTCCAGATCGCGGTCGTAGGCGGGGCGCTCGTGCCAGCGGTGCTGCTGCGGCGGAAGGCGCGCAAGGGGAGGGCGTGACCCTGCGAACAGACCCGTCGAGTCTCATCCCTGTTCACGATCCATCGGAGCCGCGGTCCATCGACCGGGGGCCCCGAGTGTGGCTCGCCCAACGCGAGCGTAGGGAGGAGAAAGCATGAAACCGAAGTGGCGTGCGAGCGCCCTCATCGTCGCGCTCGTGTTGTTGGCGGGGCCGGTCGTCCTTGCGTCCAGCCCGGACGGGACGCCGAGCACCGCCGTGTCCCGGGACGGTGCGGACGACTCTCTCGTGTGTGCGGATGCGGTCGACACCGCGGACGCGCCCCGGTGCGACGACCGGTCCGTGACGATCGGGCTCGCGGTCCGATGGGGCTATCTGGACGACCCCGCGGTCGCGTTCCTCGAGGGCCGCTGGCGGTGGGAGCGGGATGACACCACGGATGGGGCCTCGTCGGATCCCACGGGCGGCTCCTTCCTGGGCCGATGGCGTGTCGCGGACACGCGGCTCGAGGGTGCGCTCTGGGGGCAGTTCGTGATCCCCGACGACGGTCGCGGCTCGTTCCGAGGTCAGTGGAACATGACCGGCTCCGACCGAGGGGGCTACCTCTCGGGCGCCTGGTCCCGGGGCGACCGCGCGCACGGTGCGTTCGACGGACACTGGAACTACTCGAACGGCGGGGCCGGTGGCGCGCTCCAGGGCATGTGGGCCGCGACGTCGGACGAGGGCGGCGGATTCCGGGGCCACGGGATCGCGGCGCCCACGCTCGCCCCGGTCGACTGGGACGGCTTCGTGCAGACGACGGACGGGGCGGTGCGCCTCGTTCGGACCGTCCGCTGGGAGAGCGGCGGGGACCGGCGGATGGGCGGAGACGATCTCGTGTACCGCCAGACGGACCGCCAGACGGTCGAGTGGAGGTCCACGACGACCGTGAGCTGGGACGGTCTCGTCTACGCGCTGCAGATCCCGAGGACGGACCCTGCGGCGCACGTGACGCTTCACACGGACCAGGCGTCCTTCGTATGGGAGGCGTCCGAGCTGATCGGCCTCCGCCACCGCGAGGTCGTCGACCGCGCGGGCCACGCGATCGAGATCCACGGCTTCCTCCTCGAGCGGCACGAGGTACGGGACGTCGCGCGCATCGGGGTCGGCGCACGCTGGGGATTCCTCGACCGCAACGGGACGGACGACGCCTCGCGCGACGCAACGGACTGGAGCGGCGGGGCGCGGATCTCCGAGGGCGGGATCGCCCGAGAGCGCGCGGTCTCCTTCGAGCGCGGGGACGCCCTCCTCCCGCGGGAGAACCGCCAGGCC
>DATEUK010000002.1:0-2698 GCA_035283165.1 Thermoplasmata archaeon | reverse complement strand
AGGACGCGCAGGCTTATTGTCTCGTCCTGAGTTCCCGTTCGGCATGGGCGCATCAAGTGACTCCTGGACGGACGGGGAGGCGTACGACGCCCTGATGGGTCGATGGAGCCGGACCCTCGCCCCGCAATTCGTGAAGTGGGCGCGGCTCCCCCCGGGCGCGAAGATCCTTGACGTGGGTTGCGGAACAGGTTCCCTTTCCCGTGCGCTCGCGCATGGAGGCGCGTCCCACGTGGTCGGCGTCGACGTCTCTCCAGATTTCGTGGCGCGCGCCGCGTCCACCGCCAAGGCCGAGGGGGACCGCCTGAGCTTCGAGGTGGGGGATGCGATGAATCTCCGCTTCGGCAACGGGGTGTTCGATGGCGTCGTATCGAGCCTCGTCCTGAACTTCATCCCCCAGCCGGGGGTGGCGGTCGAGGAGATGCGTCGCGTCGTGCGCGATGGGGGCCTCGTCGCGGCCTGCGTGTGGGACTACGCGGGCGGCATGCAGATGTTGCGTCGTTTTTGGGACGCCGCCTCGGCCCTCCACCTTCCGGGGGCCCGCGAGCTCGACGAGGGCGTCCGCTTCCCCATCTGCCATCCCCATCGGCTCCTCGAGCTGTTCGGACGAATCGCGTCGAATCCGGAGACGACTCACATCGACGTCCCCATGGAATTCCGGGATTTCGACGACTACTGGCATCCCTTCCTGTCCGGGATGGGGCCCTCGGGAGCATTCGTCGCGGGCCTGACGGAAGCCCAGCGGGACCAAATGCGCGAGTACCTGGGATCGCACATGCCCCGAAGCGACGACGGGAAGATCCGACTCGTATCGAAGGCCTGGGGCGTGCGTGCCGCCAAGCGGTGAGCCGGGTCTGGCCGCGGGACGGAATCTCAAGCGCGCCCACCGATGCGGCGGCCTCACGCGAGGAGCTTCTCGATCTGCCGCGCCCATCCCTTCGGGGTCGTGTGGGCCGCGCGCCCGACGAAGCGCTCCCGGGCCGCGCGCAGGTACGCGAGCTTCCGCACCGCGAGCTTGTACTCCACAAACCGTCCCGTCTCGATCTCTTTCTCCGGGGCGTACAGGGGCTCGCGGTAGAAGTTCAGGGCGACCATCGCGCGGGAGACGACACTGGCGGTGTCCGCGAACGCCCTCGCGTCGTTCCTGTCGCCGGGGCAACGATACACGTACGTCGCGAAGCCGGAGGTTCCTGCGAAGACCTCGACCGCCAGGCAGCGTTTCTCGCCGGACCCCAGGCCTGCGATGATCCAGAACAGGAAGGGACGCTCCGGCTCCGCCTCCTCCTCGGCCGGCGCTTCTTCCCCCTCGGCCGGCTCGGGCGGGGCCTCCTCGTCCTTGCCGCCCTGTCCCATCTTTTCCACCTCCGTCAGCCGCCGCATGCCGAACCACACGTGGTCCCCCGCGCGCTTCCGCAGATACGCATAGGACTCCGAGGCCTTCGGGCTCGAGGCGATGACCTCCTCCACTCGCCCCCAGAACCACGGGGCAATCGCGTCCAGGGCGCGCATCGGTGCGGCCTTGCCCCGCAGCAGCAGGTCCGTGAGCTTCGCGAGCTCGGCGGCCTGGAGCGCGGGGAACGTACCCGCGAGGAGGTTCGCCGTCTCCTCCTCGATCGCCCGACGTGCACCTTCGACCGAGCGGTGAAACCGGCGGAGGTCCCTCGGCTCGCAGCCGTACAGGATGGCGGAGGTCTCCGGAGTCGCGCACGTGAGGCGGTACTCCGCTAGCGAGACCGTGTTCAGCTCGTGAAGCGGGAGTTGGAACACGTCCCCGCCGAGCGGGATCCCGACGACCCCGCCCCGATAGACGTGGAACAGCGCCTCCTGCTCCGCGCCCCCGTCGAGCGACAGCTTGCATTCGAGCGTATCGAGCGGGTCCCCGTCCATGAAACGGAGGAGGTACGCCCAGCGCGCTCCTCGCAAGCGGGAGAGGTGCAGGAAGAGCGGCCGCGCAAGCCCCCCATCCTTGGCCGCGATGCTCAGCTTCCCCTCCGGATGGATCTCGATTTCCAGGCCGCGGCCGACCGGCCGGAACGACTCGAGTTGGTCGTATCCGATCCGCGTCGTGCGGGTCCCCTTCACCATGAGGAACTCGTCGTCGAGGTGGATGTCGCACGCGCCTTCCGACAGGGTCTTGCCGCCAAGGATGAGCGTGTGCGACGCGCGGTAGTCCCGCATCACGACGGCGGGCATGGGCTCACAGCTTCGTGCCGCATTCGCCGCAGAACGGGACGCCCATCGGGTTCTTGTGATGACAGTTCGAGCACTCCTGGAATGCGAGAGACGCGCCGCAGTTCTGGCAGAACTTCCCCGAGCCGGACGGCTTCCCGCACGTCGGGCAGGCCGTCGCGCGGTCCTCCATGTCCCCATCGTACAGCGTTTGCGTCTTCACGTGTTCTCGCATCTGCTCCACGCGCGTCTGGGCCTTCGTCGCCTGCATCTCCGTGACCAGGGACGGCGCGTCGTTCGTGCATAGCCCGGCCTCGCCGTTCCAGTCCTCTGCACACACGTACGACTTGCACTTCGGGCACTTTTGGAAGTGCGTTTTCGTTTCGTTCACGGCCTGCCCGAACGCGCCGTCGTGCTCCTTGTGCCACGCCGCAGACATACTCTGGAACTGGCCCGCCGCCTCCGCCGCCTGCCCGGCGGCATACAGGCCGCTCTTACCCGTGAAGCCGCCCGCGATGTCGAGGCCCCGTCC
>DATEUK010000001.1:0-8974 GCA_035283165.1 Thermoplasmata archaeon | reverse complement strand
TAGTCATGGCGACCCCCGTGGACATGGGCGAGACCGTCGTCCGGCCTCCCGCGGAGGCCCAGCACATGACGGGCAACGAGAAGGCGGCGACCCTCGCCGTCTGGGGCGGCGTCCTCATGGTCGCCTCCGGGGTCTCGGGGGCGTACCAGTGGAACCAGACCTTCGAGATCATCGAGGCGCTCCTCGGGTCGTGGCAGCTCCTGTCGCTCGCGCACCTCGTGTTCATCGGAATCGGCTCCGTCGGGGGCGCGTTCGTGATCGTGGGCGCCTTCTGTTTCTGGAAGAACAAGGTTCGCTGGGGAAAACTCATGATCTGGCTCGGGACGGGCTTCACGATCCTCAGCCTGATCGTGCTCGTCGCCGCGCAGTTCATCCGGTTCGACTGGCCGTTCGCGGGGGCCTCCCTGGTCGGCTTCGTGGGCATCGCGCTCTCCGTCCTCGCCCGGTTCGAGGCCCACGCGAAGCGGCTCCTCCCGTGAACCGCCGGGTTTAAGAGGGAGGACGCCCTATCGGACGTTTGTCAGACACCGGTCTGACGGGATGGGCATGCGCCGCCAGCCGCCGAGGGAGCACGACGGGGACGCCTCCCCCGCGATCGTCCACAAGACCGTCACGCCCCCGTACCCCGACGCGGAGCTCGGCCACTTCCGCCGCGGGCCGTACTCGATCGCGAGCGGCATGAAGATGATCCTCGTCCTCTCGCTCATCCTGTTCTGGCTCCCGACGATCGGGCAGATGATCGCGGGCTACATCGGCGGGCGACGCGCGGGCGGGCCGTGGCGCGGCCTGATCGCGGCGTTCGTGCCCGTCGCAATCCTCCTCCTCCTCGTGTGGGGGGCGGAGCGCGGGTTCCTCGGCTCCTGGGTCGGCAGCCTCGGGGCGATCCCCGCCACGATCGGACAGGGGGTCTCCGCGGTCGCCCCGCCGCTCGCCCCGTACGTCCAGTTCGTCCTCGGGTATCTCGCCGCCTTCGTGGACGCCCTCCGGGGCACGTTCGCGACCGGGCAGAACGGGTACCTCGTGACGATTGTGTTCGCGTACATCGGGGGCGTCCTGGCGGACCAGGCCCGCCGGGAGGCCGCCGCAGGCCGCGGCACGTCCGTCGGCATCTCGATCACGCAACCCCTCCTCCACCCCTTCCGCCGCCAGCACCCGGAGTGGGGGGAGGACCGGGCGGACCGGTTCGAGGACCTGCGCAAGATCCCCGTGCGCGCCGCCGCGCCCCGGCCGAAACCCCAAAAGGTTGAAACCCGGGCTGCGGCTTCGGGGGACCAGCCACACGGACCCGCGGAGGCCGCCAAGACGGCGCCCCCGCGGAAGGAGCTCCCCGGCCATGACAACGAAGCGGCGACGCGGAGGTTCGTCGAGAGGGCGCTCCGCCAGTACGAGGCGGCGCACCGCCGGTAAGGCGAAGGCGCGTCGTCCCCGCCCACGCGCCCCCCCGCGGGTCCAGCGTCCCGCACAGCCCCCTCGTCGTCCGGAGAGGGCGACACGCCGCCCCGCGAACGCGCCGCAGCGAAAGCCTTTAGCGAAGCCCGCGGTTCCCACCCCCGCCCACATGTTCTGCCCGCAGTGCGGCTCCCTCCTCTTCCCGGCGGACGGGAAGTTCTCGTGCGCGCAGTGCGGCTATGAGCGCGGCATCACGTCCTCGGACGTCCGCACGGCCCGCGTCGTGCGGCGCGACGAGACGCCCGGGGAGGTGCTCGTCCTCGACGAGGTGATGGAGACGCTGCCGAAGACGCACGTCGACTGCCCGAAGTGCGGGAACGGCGAGGCGTTCTGGGTGATGCGGCAGACGCGCGCGGCGGACGAGCCGACGACGCGGATCTACCGGTGCACGAAGTGCTCCCACACCTGGCGGGAGTTCTGAACGGGCCGCATCGTGGAATCGTTTCGCTCATCTTTATATGGGCTCGGAGATTATCCGCGGAACCCCAGGGGGAGATTATGTTCGAAGCGAAGGTGAAGTCCGACGTCCTCAGGGAGGTGATCGACGTCGTGTCGACCCTCGTGGACGAGGCAAAGTTCAGCGCGGGGAAGGAGGCACTCGTCGTGAAGGCCGTGGACCCCGCGCACGTCGCGATGGTCGACTTGACCTTGGACCGCAGCGCGTTCGAGGCGTACAAGGCGGACGACGTGGAGCTCGGGCTCGACATGGACAAGATGAGGGAGGTGCTCAAGCTCAGCCGCGCGGGAGAGGTGCTCGCGCTCACGCACGAGGAGGACAAGAACCGGCTCGTCGCGTACGTCGGGAACATCACGCGCCGGATGAGCCTCGTGGACACCGCCGGCATGTCGGACCCGAAGGTGCCGACCCTGAACCTGCCCGCGAGGGTGAAGGTGCGGACGGAGGAGCTGCGGCAGGGCATCCGCGCGAGCGAGAGCGTGAGCGACCACATCGCGCTGATCGCGACGCCCGACGGATTCGAGATCCTCAGCGAGGGGGACACGGACAGCGCGAACCTGAAGCTCCCGAAGGACATGCTCGACGAGCTCGCGTGCAAGGAGAAGGTCCGCTCGCTGTTCCCGCTCGACTACTTCTCGAACATGATCAAGGCGATCTCGACGGCGCCGACCGTGACGATGTACATGGGGAATGATTATCCCGTGAGGCTGGAGTTCGACATCGCGGGCGGGAAAGGCCAGGTCAAGTATCTTTTGGCGCCCCGCATTGAGTCTGAGTAGCACGGTGCCAAGGGCCTCGCAATTTCGAAAGAACAGAAGTACTTTCCGTCATCTCCCCTAAAAACGCTCAATACCACAGACGTGCCCTGGACCGAATAGTGCACGCCGACATCAGGCACGCTTATTTGGCTGGCCTGATCGACGGCGATGGATATCTCAAGATTCCGAAATCGCAGAAGAACGGACGCGCCTTCTATTCGATCCAAGTTGGAATTCAGCAGCTCTGGCCCGGCGAGGCGGTTCGCCTCTTCGCCGAGACTTTTGGCGGGAGAGTGATGAAACCGATGGCCTGGCCCGGGCATCGGCTCATTGCGCGATGCGAAGTCCACACGGGGAAAGCGGAAGCCGCGCTGCAGAGTCTGCTCCCATATCTCCTGGTGAAACGAGAGCAAGCTTTGCTCCTCGTCGACCTCCGCTCAATCCAGGAGTCTCCGAAACGAGGTTCCGTAACCTACTCGTTTCCACATCGATGCGGCTTCCCCGTGATAATATCCAGGCGGTGCTTCAGCCCGGAACAGCTCGAGGACATGGAGAGTGTGAGGGCCGAGCTCATCGCGATTCATGAGGGGAGGGGAGGGTCTCGGCGCAGCAGAGGGGTCCGCGTGATGCCCTTGGAGGACGCCCTGGCCCGTTGGAGGCCCGAAGAAACGCTCGCCTATCTCGCCGGAGTCATGGATAGCGATGGGAACTTCAGGGTTGTGAAGAAAAGAGTGCCGCGAATGCTGTGGCCCCACTACCGGATCAACATTCGAGCGGCTCAGGTGGCGCCCTCTCCTGCCATCGAATTGCTCGCGAAGACATTTGGCGGCAATGTGACCATCAGGAGAGCGAGGCGGCCGAACCACCGCGACCTTGTTGGGTGGGGCCTCCACGACGGGCGCGCCGCAGCCGCCATCAAGGCGCTCTATCCGTACCTTGTCGTCAAGAAGCATGAAGCAGAGCTGCTCCTCGAACTGCTTCAGTTGAAGGCCCAAGGTAAGAAAGGCCTCACAGAATGGGTTCATCCGAATCGGTGGCACCCTGCCGTCACAATGCGCAAGAGATGCTACACGAAGGAGCAGGTCGCCGAGTTCGAGCGAATCCACCGGACGGTCCAAGCCCTTCACTCGGGCAGCACCGCCGCGGACCCCTCAAGCTACTCCCTCCGTCCGCGCTTTCGTGAGGGACGGCAAGGCATCGAAGCCGAGGCATGATCGGAAAGTGGAATTCCCAAAGCCCGTGCGGTTGTGCCGCCCTACAGGAACAACCCGATCACGACCATCGCGAGGAATCCGAAGAGCGCCGCCATCGGGAGCGTGAGGATCCACGTCCACACGATTCGGCGCGCGACCCCCCACCGGACCGCGGAGAGACGTGTCGTCGCCCCCGCGCCCATGATCGCGCTATTGATCGCGTGGGTCGTGCTCACCGGGAACCCCACGGACGCGGTCCCGAGGAGCACGATCGCGCCCCCGGTCTCCGCGCTGAAGCCCTGGTACGCCCGGAGTTTCGTGATCTTCATCGCCATCGTCTTCACGATCCGCCATCCCCCGAGGAGCGTTCCGAGGGAGATGGCGATCTGCACCGCGAGGATGATCCAGAACGGCGTCGAGCTTGGGGCCGGCCCTTGGAACGCGAGGAGGCCGAGGAGAAGGCCGACGACCTTCTGCCCGTCTTGAGACCCGTGGGAGAACGAGAAGATGAGTGAGGAAACGATCTGTGCGCGTCGGAACTGGCGGTTGATCCGCGTCGGCGGCACCTTGCGAAATGCCCGAGCAATCAACGTCGTGAAGACAAAGGCGAACGCGAAGGCGAGGAGGGGCGAGTACAGCATGGGGAACACGACCCTGCGAGCAACGCTGTCCAACTGCACCGCCGCGACCCCGCCGACATAGAGGCCTACGCCGACGAGGGACCCAATGAGGACGTGGGTCTCCGAGCACGGGAGGCCGAAGTACCAGGTGATCACGTCCCACACGAGCCCCCCGACAATCGCGCCGATGAACAGCCATGCGCCCAACGTGGAAATCGACAGCCCTCGCAACGAGGCCGCGTCTGCGACCGCCTGATTGTCCAGGATCCCCTTCCAGATCGTTGCGGCCACGGCGCCGCCAAAGAACAGACCAAGGAAGTTCCCGACCGCGGACAGACCGACCGCCTGGAACGGTTTGAGCGTCCGGGTCGCGACGATCGTCGCGATCGCGTTCGCCGCGTCCGTGAACCCGTTCCAGAAGGAGAAGAAGAGCGAAAGGGCCATGGCGACGAGGATCAGCTCAGCGGACAGCGCGTCCACCCCCTGTGAAACGCTCCGCTTTCCCTCCGACGTGTGAGTGTCGGCAGACCATGAGGACCCCTCACCGATTCTTCGCCACGATGTCGCTCAACACGTTCGCCACGTCCTCGCAGCAGTCCGTGGCGCTCTCGAGACGCTCGAGGATCTCCTTGTTCTTGAGGATCCGGACGACGTCGTGATCGCGGAACAGCGCGGCGACGGAGGTGTTCAGGAGGTCGTCGCCGACGTTCTCCAGGCGGTTCACCTCGACGCAGATCTTCTCGACCGCATCCCCGTTCTTCATGTCGCGGATCATGCCGACCGCCTTCTGGAGGGCCGCGGAGGATTCCACGATCACTTCCGCCAGGTCCAACATCGCGGGGTTCGGTTCCGGGATCTCATACAGGTCGAGGCGGTTCGCGGCGCCGTCGATCAGGTCGAGCACGTTGTCCAAGTCCGTCGCGAGCGCCGTGATGTCCTCGCGGTCGATCGGCGTGATGAACGTCTTGTTCAACGCCTCGTAGATCGTGTGGACGGTCTCGTCGCCCTTGTGCTCGATGTCCTTGATGTGCCTGCGTTTCGCGCCGACGTCCCGGAAGTCTTTCAGCAGGTCCCGGAGCGCATGGGCGCCCTCGAGGACGAATCCCGCCTGCCGGTCCAGCAGGTCGAAGAACTCCCGCTCCGGCGGGAGCAACCACTCCTTCAATCCCATTCGTTCCCTTCCTACGAGGCGCCGGAAGCGGGAAGCTTACATTAACGTTGGGGAGCCTCGCGGACCGCGTCACTCGCCGAGGTTCAACCCGGACGCCCCGAGCTGCTTCATGAGCTGCTTCCGCATCTTCCGGTTCCCCGCAAACCCCTTCACCGCCTTCCGGCTCATGTTGAAGTGCTTCAGGAGCTCCTTCACGTCCTTCGGGTGCGTCCCGGACCCGCGGGCGATCCGCAGGACGCGCGAGGACTTGATCACCTTCGGGTCCTTCTTCTCGTCCGCGGTCATCGACTTCAGGATCACCTTGAACTTCCTCAGCCGCTCCTGGGTCACGGCCATGTCCGCGTCCTTCACCCGCCCCACCATCCCCGGGAACGCGGAGAGGAGGCGGTCGAGGCTGCCCATCTTCCCGAGCATGCCGAGCTGCTTCTCGAAGAGCGCGAGGTCGAACCGGCCGGAGAGCATCTTCTTCGTGATCTCCTCCGCCTCCTCCTCGTCGATCGCCTCCTCCGCCTTCTCCAGGAGGGACTCCAGGTCGCCCATCCCGAGGAGGCGGCTCAGGAACCGCGGCGGGTCGAAGGGCTCCAGGTCGTCAAGGTGCTCCCCGGTCCCGAGGAAGACGATCGGGGCGCCGGTCTCCGCGACCGCGCTCAGGGCCCCGCCGCCCTTGGCGGTGCCGTCGAGCTTCGTGACGACGACCGCCGTGACCCCGGCGGCCTCGTGGAACGCCTTCGCCTGCGGCCCCGCCTGCTGGCCCGTGGCGGCGTCGAGCACGAGCACGGTCTCGTCCGGTTTCACGAGCTTCGCGAGCCGCCGGATCTCGTCGATCAGGTCCGCGTCGAGCGCGTGGCGGCCCGCGGAGTCCACAATCACGACGTCCGTGTCCCGGAAGCGGTCGAGCCCCGCCTTCACGACCTTCTCCGCCTTCGCCTCCCCCGGGATCCCGAAGACGGGGAGCTGGAGCTGCTCCCCGATCTGCTTCAGCTGGTCGTACGCGGCGGGCCGGTGCACGTCCCCCGCCACGAAGGCGACGGAGAGACCCCGCTTGTGCAGGAACTGCCCGATCTTGCCGATCGTCGTCGTCTTGCCCTGCCCGTACAGCCCGACGAACAGGATCCGGCCGGGCTTGACGGGGAACTCCTTCGTCTTCCCCAGGATCTGGACCAGCTCCTGGTAGATGATGTGGATCACGTGCTCCCGCGGGCTCATCCCCGCCGGCGGCTTCTCGTCCAGCGCCCGCCGCTCGACCTCCTTCGTGAGCTTCAGGGTCCGCTGGACGTCCAGATCCGCGACGATCAGCGCCCGCTGGATGTCCTTGACGACGTCCTTGACGAGCGCGGGGTCGACATGGGACGCGCCCGCGATCTTCCGCAGCGCGTTCCGGAGGGACTGGCCGAGCGCCTCGAGGACCATGGGGTGTTCCAACGACCTCGCCCTATTTCAGGGCTTCCGCGCGCCGGCCCGTCGCCTTCCACGACCATCCCATATCGGGAGGCAGGGCTCGACCAGGAGTTACCTTCCGAGAACGGGAATTCGTCAGAGCATACACGATTTCCGGGCTGCCGTGGTGACCCCTGCGACAATGAGCGCCACAGCGGCAAGGGTCTTCCTCGTCCTCCCCCAAGACCCCTGGAGTGGCGGGGTGGGGCGCACATATCGCCGCACCGACCTGATCTCGAGGAGTCACTCTGCCCGGTCGGAAGCCACTTCCGCCGACATGTCGCCCTCCGAGAAGCCGCTCCGCTGAGGAATTGAAAAATGAAGGGAGGGCTAGTTCTGTCAGAAGGGATGGGATGCACTCTAACGCACTAGCCCAAAATTCCCCCGTCTGCGTATCTGTAGCACTATATAAATGCTTTTCGTCAACGCGGACCGGGTTTGACGCCGCCCGGCGGGGCCAGACGTTCGCCGGAGAGAAGGAGCGCGATACGTTTATAGCGCCGCTCCCGGGTTCTGTCGGAGCGATGCGGTACGTCAGGATTTCTCAGGACGAATTCGCCTCCGTGCGGAAGCTGTACGAGGGCGTCATGGCGTACGCGTGTCACGGCCTCTTCTTCCGCGAGGGCGCCTCGATCATGGACGGGATCGCGAAGGATCTCGAACGGAAGGAGAACTTCCTCGAGGCGGCCCGGCATGCGGTCGTGAACCGCGGGTGGGCGGAGGAGATGGAGTTCTCTCCGAACCAGGTCCGGGTCCGCGGGTCCATCGAGGTGGCCCTCGGCAGCGAGGCGGAGACGTGCCACCGCATGCGGGGGATCCTCACCCGAATGTTCGAGATGCAGACGAGGGGGCGGGTCAAGATGACGGAGGCAGAGTGCGAGAGCACGGGAAGCCCGCGCTGCGTGTTCCGGATGGAGGTGTCCTGATGTCCCTCGAAGCGTTGGTCCAGCAGATCCGCGACGCCGGCGCGCAGGCGGCGGCGGTCGTCAGCCGGGACGGGAGCGTGCTCGCCGCCGACCTCCCGCCGGGCGTGTCCCGGGAGACGTTCTCGATCATGTGCGCGACGATCCACGGGGCGAGCATGACCGTCTCTAGCCAGATTCGCCGGGAGGCCCCGCGCCGCATCGTGCTCGACTCCGCGAGCGGATCTGTCGTGATCATGGAGGCGGGCCGTCGCGCGCTCGTCGTCGTCGTCCTCCCCGATGGGTTCGACCTGGAAGCCGTGTCCGCGTGGCTCCCCCCGATCGTCGAGCGCGTCGCTCGCGAGACGAGCTGACTCACTTCAGCCAGTCCGAGATCTCGACCTTCCACGCCTGATAGCGGCCGCGCCCTCGGTCCGCGCGCTGCGCCGCCTTCAGGGCGTACCGGAGGGCGCTCTTGTAATCCCCCGCGCCGGACGCGGCGTCCGCCATCTCCATGAGCTCTTCGCAGTCACGGAGGTCCGCGCCGTCCTCCCGCGCCGCCTCCATCGCCCGCCGCGCGGCCCGGACCCGGTTCTGGAGCGCCTCGAATTGGACCGTGAGCGTCTCGGCCTCCTCCCCGCTCTTGCTCGCGAGGTTCAGGGCTGTGGCGAAGTCCAGGTCGATCGCCGATTTCTTCGACAGCGCGAAGAGGTCGTCTGCGAGCCCCACATTCACGCCGAGCCGATGCGCGTTCGCCAGGTTCATGGCGGCCTGCGCGATCGCCCCGTTCGCGATGTCGCGCAGCTCCCTCTGATCGGGAGGAAGATTCTCCATCGTCGAGAAGTGCTTGACCCGAGTCCCGCACGACGAGCACATCAGGTCATATGGGGCCAACGCGGCCCCGCACCCGGGGCAGGCCAGTTCGTTCACGGGGGTGGACACGCCGCCACCTCGACCACAACTTCCGTGCGTGAGATTGACTCGCAA